>DATKQA010000523.1:0-2215 GCA_035523835.1 Candidatus Sulfotelmatobacter sp. | reverse complement strand
GGTAGCGAAAGCGCGTGCCGCCTTCCAGGACATCGGTCAGCAGGAGATGCGGCAGCAGCTTTTTGATCTCCGACGGCTCGATATCCACCCGCGCGGGCAGCTCTCGCTCGCCGCGCTTGGCCATCCAGTAATCGTACAACTCCTGGTGCAGAGGACTTCCCGGAAGTGCCGTCATAAATAATCGCAATCGGCTTTCATCGATTCGTCCTGCACATCATAGCGCGTTTGAACCCGTCCGGTCACTCTCGCAACCGTACCGGCTCAGATGCCGCGGAATTTCGGTGCCCGCTTCTCGTGGAAAGCGGCGACACCCTCGTGAAAGTCCTCCGACGAGCGCAGCCGACTGTAGCAATGGCCTTCAAGTTCGATGGCGACCGAGAGCGACGCATCCTCGGTGTCATTCAGAAGTTTCTTCGCCGTGCGCTGTGCCAGGGGCGAGAACGTGATCAATTCCGCCACCAGCGAGTCGGTGGCTGCCTCCAGCCTGGCGTCCGGCACGACCTCGGTGACGATACCCCAGTCGTAGGCCTGCGCCGCGGAAATGCGCCTGGAGCGCATCACGATGTCCTTGGTGCGGGTGATGCCGATCATCTTCTGCAGGCGCGCCGAACCGCCGGAGCCGGGAATTTGCCCGAGCTTCTGTTCGGGCAAGGCATATTGGCCGGTTTCCGACACCAGCCGGAAATCGCAGGCGAGCGAGATTTCGAAGCCGACGCCGAAGCAATAGCCCCGGTTGGCGGCGATCACCGGCTTGCTGCAGCGGGCGGGTGCGGCCATGTTCCACGCCAGCTTGGAAACATGTTCCGGCGTGGCCTCCATGAAGCCCTTGATATAGCCGCCGGAGGAAAAATTCTCGCCGACTGCGCGGAGCACGATGACGCGCACCCGCTCGTCCTCGTCGAGCGCCTCGAAGGCGCGGCGGATCTGGTCGCGTTGCGGCATGTTGATGATGTTGAAGGGCGGACGATCCAGGACGATGTCGGCCCGGGCGCGCTCGGGATCGATTTCCACGCGAAAACCGTCGAGCTCCTGCGCGGCGGCTGCGATGCTGCTCATGTCTTGTCCTCCTGCCTTGTCATGGTGTCGCATCGGCCGGGCGATAGTCGCCGGCGACGAGCTTGCGCCGGAGCAGCTTGCCGACCGGCGATTTCGGAATTTCCTCGACGAAGACGATGCGCCGCGGCCGCTTGAAATTGGCGAGGCCCGAGCCGCGGCAGAATTCCTCCAGCGCCGCGGCATCCACCGGCGCCGAGCGCTTCACGAAGGCGGTGACCGCCTTGCCGAGCCGCTCGTCGGGCAGGCCGACCACGGCGACCTCGGCCACCGCCGGATGCAGCGACAGGCAGCTTTCGATCTCGACCGGCGACACATTCTCGCCGCCGGTGATGATCATGTCGTCGACCCGGCCGGTGACGAACAGGTCGCCGTCGGCATCGAAATAGCCGGTATCGCCGGTGAAATACCAACCGTCCCTGAGCGCCCGCGCATCCGCGTCCGGTCGGCGCCAATAGCCTTCGAACGCCTCGTCGCCGGCGAGGAGAGCGATGACCTCGCCTTCCTCGCCGACCGCGGCAAGCCGCGCCGGCGTTTCGGCGCCGAGCTTGGCTACGCGGATCAGTTGATTGAGGCCGGCGCGCCCGGCCGAGCCGGGCTTCGCCGCCGCGTGCTGGTCGATGGTGCAGGTATAGATTTCGGAACTGCCGTAGTGATTGACGAACAGCTCGGGCCGGAACGCCCGCACCAGCTTCTGCAGCAGCCCGTCGGTCATCGGCGCACCGGCGAAGCCGAGCTTGCGCACCGAGGCGATGTCGGCGGCGGCGAAATCGGCATGACCGAGCAGGTCGTGATAGAGCGTCGGCACCAGATAGAGGTTGGTAATCTTCTCGCCGGCGATCAGCTTCAGCGCCGTGCCGGCTTCGAAGCGCGGCAGGCAGACGAAACGGCCGCCGATCAGCGACATGGCCAGCAGCGAGCGCACGCCCATGGTGTGATAGAGCGGCATGACGCCAAGCGTGCGTTCGCCGTGGGCATAGAGGTTCTGTGCCACATGGGCGACGGCGGCGGCCCGCTCCGCCCGATGGCGCCGCGGCACGCCCTTGGGGCGCGAGGTGGTGCCGGAGGTATAGAGCATCAGCGACCAGGCATCGGCGTCCGCGCACGGCACGGCTTCCGGCGCCGGCGCGGCCAGCATGTCGGCAAGGCCGGCTTCGCCCGC
>DATKQA010000522.1:0-7106 GCA_035523835.1 Candidatus Sulfotelmatobacter sp. | reverse complement strand
ATCACCGTGGACATGCTTGCGAGCCCTCCCGCAAATACAACGCTATTTCGCTCAAACCTGATCTGTCGCGTCACATACTGGGGTATGTCATTTAGCGAAGAGGGCTACAGGGTCAGCCTGACGCAGCATTGGATCTGGCTTCCCTTTATCGAGCGGGAAGTGGTAGGGATCACTGTCGACGAAACACAGGGTCAAGAGGCAAGCTGCGAGGACGCCCTTGCCGTCTACGACAAGTCTTGAGACGCATCGGCATAGAAGAAATCTAAACAACGCTTGCCGAGAGGGGGCGAACAGCCGAGACTTCAGATGTGACCGATACATTCGATCCCGCCCAGCACCGCTTCGCCGAGGCAAGCTACTTCGAGGACCTGAAGCTCGGCCAGCGCTTCCATATCCCGGCGCGCACGGTGAACGAGGCGCATTTCACCGCCTTCCAGGCGGTGTCCGGCGACAACCACCCGATCCATTACGACCGTGAATATTGCCGCGCCCAGGGCCATCGCGATCTCCTGGCGCACGGGCTGCAGGTGCTGTCGCACACCGCGGCCGGCGCCGGCATCTTTCCGCATGTCATCGGCGAATCCCTGATCGGCTTCATCGAGGTCAGCGCCCGCTTCCTCAAGGGCGTCCATGCCGGCGACACGCTCTATCCCATGCTGGAGGTCTCCGAGCTCAAGCCGCAGCGCACCACCGGCGTCGTCACCTTGCGCGCCACTATTCACAACCAGCGCCGCGAGCTGGTCCTGGAAGGGCAGCACAAATACTTGCTACGCAAACGAAATCCGGCCAAATAGACGGCCCGCTGCCGGCTTGACCGGGCCGGGGGCGCTGGCTAAGGTGCGGCGCATTCAAGCATCGCCGGATTCGCGCCGCCATGACCGGCTCCCCGACCACTGCCGCGCCGCTCTCCTTCCAGGATCTGATCCTGCGCCTGCAGACCTATTGGGCGCGCCAGGGCTGCGTCATCCTGCAGCCCTACGACATGGAGATGGGTGCCGGCACTTTCCATCCCGCCACCACCTTGCGGGCGCTCGGCCCCGAGCCCTGGAACGCGGCCTATGTGCAGCCCTCGCGCCGGCCGAAGGACGGGCGCTACGGCGAGAATCCCAACCGTCTGCAGCATTACTACCAGTTCCAGGTGATCCTGAAGCCGTCGCCCGACGACATCCAGCAGCTCTATCTCGGCAGCCTGGCCGAGCTCGGCCTGACGCCGGTCAATCACGACCTGCGCTTCGTCGAGGACGACTGGGAAAGTCCGACGCTCGGCGCCTGGGGTCTCGGCTGGGAGGTCTGGTGCGACGGCATGGAGGTGAGCCAGTTCACCTATTTTCAGCAGGTCGGCGGCTTTGACTGCAATCCGGCGTCGGGCGAGATCACCTATGGGCTCGAGCGGCTCGCCATGTATATCCAGGGCGTCGACAGCATCTTCGATCTCGACTGGAACGGCCGCGGCTATCGCTATCGCGATGTCTACCTGCAAGCCGAACAGGAATTCTCCGCCTACAATTTCGAGCATGCCGACACGGAACTGCTGTTCCGGCATTTTGTTGATGCCGAGAAGGAATGCGCCCGCCTGATCGCCGCCGGACTGGCGCTGCCCGCCTACGACCAGTGCATGAAGGCAAGCCACACATTCAATCTGCTGGATGCCAGGGGCGTCATCAGCGTCACCGAGCGCGCCGCCTATATCGGCCGCGTAAGGGCTCTGGCCAAGGCCTGCTGCGAGCAGTGGCTGCGCGGCCGTGGCCATCTGCCGAACCAGCCGCCCGGCAGCGGGGCCTGAGGCATGGCCGAGCTCCTGATCGAGCTTTTCTCCGAGGAAATTCCGGCGCGCATGCAGGGCCGCGCCGCTGAGGACTTGAAACGGCTCGTCGGTGACGCCCTGCGCGGCGCCGGCCTCGATTTCGCCAAGGCGGAGGCTTTCGCCACGCCGCGGCGGCTCGCCCTGGTGGTCGAAGGCCTGCCGGAGGCGCAGCCCGACGTGACCGAGGAGCGCAAGGGGCCGCGCGTCGGCGCGCCCGACAAGGCCGTCGAGGGCTTCTTGAAGGCGGCCGGCCTCGCCGGTATCGAGGCGGCGGAACAGCGCGACACCGGCAAGGGCGTCTTCTACTTCGCGGTCGCCCGGCGGCGCGGCCGGTCGACTGCCGAGGTGCTGGCCGACATCCTGCCGCCGGCGATCCTGGGCCTGCCCTGGCCGAAGGCGATGAGCTGGGGCGGCAGCGCCTTCCGCTGGGTGCGGCCGATGCACGGCTTGCTCTGCCTGCTCGCCGGCCAGGTGGTGCCGATCACGGTCGGCCATCTCGCCGCGGGCGACGTCACCCACGGCCACCGTTTCATGGGACCGGCGGCGATCAAAGTGGCCGACTTCGCCAACTATCGCGGAAGGCTGCGCGCCGGCTACGTCATGCTCGATGCGGCCGAGCGCCGCCGCGCCATCCTGAGCGACGCCAGGCTCTCCGCCGCGGCGGAATCGCTTACGCTCGTCGAAGATGCCGGCCTGCTCGAGGAAGTGGCCGGGCTGGTGGAATGGCCGGTAGTGCTGATCGGCAGCATCGATCAGGCCTTCATGGACGTGCCGCGCGAGGTGCTGACCACGGCGATGCGCGCGCACCAGAAGTATTTTTCCTTGCAGACCGCCGAGGGCAGGCTGGCGCCGCGCTTCATTCTCGTCGCCAACATGATGGCGGAGGACGGCGGTCGGCAGATCGTCGCCGGCAACGAGCGCGTGCTGCGGGCGCGACTGTCGGACGCCAAGTTCTTCTGGGACCAGGATCGTAAGCAACCGTTGGAAAGCCGCCTGCCGGCACTGAACGACATCGTCTTCCACGCCCGGCTCGGCACCGTGGCCGACAAGGTCGAGCGCATGGAGCGGCTGGCGCGGGCGCTCGCCCGATATGTGCCGGACGCCGAGGTCGGGCTTTGCGTCCGCGCGGCGCATCTCGCTAAGGCCGATCTCACCAGCGGCCTGGTCGGCGAGTTCCCCGAGCTGCAGGGCGTCATGGGCCGCTACTACGCGCATCACGACGGCGAGCGGCCGGCGGTGGCGGAGGCGATCGCCGAGCATTATTCGCCGCTCGGCCCGAACGACCGCTGTCCTTCGGCGCCGGTGAGCGTCGTCGCGGCGCTGGCCGACAAGCTCGATACGCTGGTCGGCTTCTTTGCCGCCGACGAAAAGCCGACGGGGTCGAAAGATCCTTTCGCGCTGCGCCGCGCCGCGCTCGGCGTCATCCGCATCATCCTGGAAAACAAGCTGCGCCTGCCGCTCGCGCCGGTGATCGAGGAAGCCTACAGCCTGCATGCGGCCAATATCGGCCTCGCCGGCATCTCGCCGACGGCGGACCTGCTGGCCTTCTTCGCCGACCGGCTCAAGGTGCATCTGCGCGAACAGGGCGTGCGGCACGATCTGGTGTCGGCGGTCTTCGCGCTTGGCGGCGAGGACGATCTCGTCAGGCTGCTAGCGCGGGTCGCGGCGCTCGGCGGCTTTCTCGCCACCGACGACGGCGCCAATCTCCTGGTTGCCTACCGCCGCGCCGCCAATATCCTGCGCATCGAAGAGAAGAAGGACGCGCGCACCTACGATGCCGAGCCGGACCCGGCGTTGCTGCGCGAGCCGGAGGAGTTCAAGCTGTTCGAGCGGCTCAGCGAAGTCACCGGCCTGGCCAAGGCGGCGCTGGCGCATGAGGAATTCGCCGTCGCGGCGCAAGCGCTGGCGGCGCTCCGCCGGCCGGTCGATGGCTTCTTCGACAGGGTGACGGTGAACGCCGAGGATGCGCAACTCAGGGCCAATCGGCTGAGCTTGCTGGCGCGCGTCCGCGGCGAACTCGACCGGATCGCTGATTTTTCCAAGATCGAAGGATAAGCCATGGCGAAGCGCAAACAGGCGGCGAAGAAATCGGCCAAGGGCAGGAAGGCGGCGAAGCGCCGGAGGCCGGCGCCGAAGCGGACGGCGAAAAAAAGCGCGGCGGCTCAGCGCCCGGTGGCGCGCAAGGCGGCGAAACGGCCGGCGGTTCGCAAGCTGGCCAAGGCCGCGACGAAGGCAAGGACCGCGAGGCCGAAGAAGTGGGTCTATGCCTTCGGCGACGGCAAGGCCGAAGGCAGCGCGGGGATGCGCAACCTGCTCGGCGGCAAGGGCGCCAATTTGGCCGAGATGAGCAGCCTCGGTCTGCCGGTGCCGCCCGGCCTGACCATCACCACCGAGGTCTGCACCGTCTTCTACGACAGCGCCAAGAAATATCCCCCTGGCCTCGCCGAGCAGGTGGATGCGGCGCTGGCGCGCGTCGAGAGGCTGGTCGGCGCCAGGTTCGGCGCTGCGGACAATCCGCTCCTGGTTTCCGTCCGCTCGGGCGCACGCGCCTCCATGCCCGGGATGATGGATACGGTGCTCAATCTCGGCCTCAACGACACGACCGTCGCCGGCCTGGCGCGGCAGGCCAACGACGAGCGTTTCGCCTATGACAGCTATCGCCGTTTCATCCAGATGTATTCCGACGTGGTGCTCGGCGTGCCGCATGAGCATTTCGAGGAGTTGCTCGAACTGCACAAGGAAGACCGCGGCCTCACGCTCGATACCGAGCTTGTCGCCGACGACTGGCGCCATCTGGTGGAGCAGTACAAGAAGAAGGTCGAGGCCGAGCTCGGCCGGCCGTTCCCGCAAGATGTGCGCGACCAGCTCTGGGGCGCCATCGGCGCCGTCTTCGGCTCTTGGATGAACGACCGCGCCATCACCTATCGGCAACTGCACAACATACCCGCCGACTGGGGCACGGCGGTGACCGTGCAGGCGATGGTGTTCGGCAACATGGGCGACACTTCGGCGACCGGCGTCGCCTTCACCCGCAATCCCTCGACCGGCGAGCGCATCTTCTACGGCGAATACCTGGTCAATGCGCAGGGCGAGGACGTCGTCGCCGGCATCCGCACGCCGCAGCATCTGACCGTGGCGGAGAAGAATGCCACCGGCTCCAAGCTGCCGGCGATGGAAGAGGTGATGCCGAAAGTCTTCGCCGATCTGGTGCGCGTCTACAAGAAGCTCGAGAAGCACTACCGCGACATGCAGGACATCGAGTTCACCGTGCAGAAGGGCAAGCTCTGGATGCTGCAGACGCGCTCCGGCAAGCGCACCGCCAAGGCGGCGATCAAGATCGCCGTCGACATGGTGAAGGAAGGCGCGATCTCGCGCGCCGAAGCGATCTTGCGCATCGAACCGGCGGCGCTCGACCAGCTCCTGCATCCGACACCCGATCCCAAGGCGCCGCGCGAGGTGATCGCGCGCGGCCTTGCCGCCTCGCCCGGCGCCGCCAGCGGCAAGGTGGTGTTCACCGCCGACGAGGCCGAGCAGATGGCCGCGCAGGACGAGGCCGTCATCCTGGTGCGGGTGGAAACGAGCCCGGAGGACATCCACGGCATGCACGCGGCCAAGGGCATCCTCACCGCCCGCGGCGGCACCACCAGCCACGCCGCCGTGGTGGCGCGCGGCATGGGCCGGCCCTGCGTCTCCGGCGCCGGATCGCTGCGCATCGACTATGGCGCCAACAGCATGAGCGTCGGCGCGCACGTCGTCCGCAAGGGCGATGTCATCACTATCGACGGCTCGACCGGCGAGGTCATCCTCGGCACGGTGCCGACCATCGAGCCGGAGCTTTCCGGCGATTTCGCCACGCTCATGGCCTGGGCCGACAAGCTGCGCCGGCTCAAGGTCCGCGCCAATGCGGAAACGCCGCTCGACGCCGAGACGGCGCGCAATTTCGGCGCCGAGGGCATCGGCCTCTGCCGTACCGAACACATGTTCTTCGACAATACCCGCATCGCCGCGGTGCGCGAGATGATCCTGGCGCACGACCGCCAGGGCCGGGTGAAGGCGCTCGACAAGATCCTGCCCATGCAGCGGCAGGATTTCGTCGAGCTGTTCCGCATCATGGCCGGCCTGCCAGTGACCATCCGGCTGCTCGATCCGCCGCTGCATGAATTCCTGCCGAAGTCGGAGGAAGACCTGGCGGCCGTCGCCGCCGCCACCGGCGTCGATACGGCGACCTTGCGCCACCGCGCCGCGCAACTGCACGAGTTCAACCCGATGCTCGGGCATCGCGGCTGCCGGCTCGGCATCAGCTTTCCGGAAATCTACGAGATGCAGGCGCGCGCCATCTTCGAGGCCGCGATCGAAGTCGGCAAGGAGCTCGGCCGCAGCGTCGCACCGGAGGTAATGATTCCGCTGATCGCCACCAAGGCGGAGCTGGATTTTCTCAAGAAGCGCATCGATGCGGTAGCGCAGGCGGTCGGCAAGGAGCATGGCCGCAAGCTCGATTATCTCGTCGGCACCATGATCGAGCTGCCGCGCGCCGCGCTTCGCGCCGACGAGATTGCCGGCGCCGCCGAGTTCTTCAGCTTCGGCACCAACGACCTGACGCAGACCACCTTCGGTATCAGCCGCGACGACGCCGCGACCTTTCTCGAGGACTATGTCAACCACGGCATCCTGCCGCAGGACCCCTTCGTCAGTCTGGATCGCGACGGCGTCGGCGAATTGGTGAAGTTCGCCGCCGAGCGCGGCCGCGGCGCGCGGCCGAAGCTGAAGCTCGGCATCTGCGGCGAGCACGGCGGCGACCCGGCCTCCATCTACTTCTGCGAGAAGGTCGGCCTCGACTACGTCTCCTGCTCGCCCTACCGCGTGCCGATCGCCCGGCTGGCCGCGGCGCAGGCGGCGATCAGCGAGGAGAAGGCGAGCGAAGCCTAGGGTCTGGTCAGACTCTAACGCACCGCCAGGACGCGGCGGGCCTCGGCCAGCGCCAGCACGATGTGATAGCTGGTGCTGCCGAGCAGGTCGGTGACGGTCGGGCGCCACACGCGATCGTAGTGCTCGATCCAGCCGCCGTCGGCCTTGAGGTAGCGCTGGAACAGGAGGTCGAGCAGCAGCGAAAGCTGCTCGCGGCCCGCCTCCGACGGCCCCGCGGCGACGCGCGCCGCGGTCGATTTGATGCACTCGGCGAGCGGCCAGATGCGCTTGGTCTGCCGGATCGGCGCGCCCTTGCGGTCGATCTCGTCGAAGAAGCCGCCGTGCTCGCGATCGAAGCCGCGCAGCATGGCCCAGTCGTGCAGCCGGTCGGCAAGCG
>DATKQA010000521.1:0-2353 GCA_035523835.1 Candidatus Sulfotelmatobacter sp. | reverse complement strand
CAAGACAAACAGCAGAGACAGCGATTTTGGCCCGGCGCGCGAAAAAGCTCACTCATCTCAGCGGCCGCGGCGAAGCCCGCATGGTGGACGTATCGGCCAAGCCGGTGACCGAGCGCGAGGCGGTCGCCGAGGGCCGCGTGATCATGCAGCCGAAGACGCTGGCCATGGTGCTGCGCGGCGACGCCAAGAAAGGCGACGTTCTGGGCACGGCCCGCATCGCCGGCATCATGGCGGCGAAGCGCACTTCTGAACTGATCCCGCTCTGCCACCCGCTCCCGGTCGCCAAGGTCGAGCTCGCGCTGACGCCCGACGCCGGTTTGCCCGGCATCGCGGTCACGGCGCGGGTGAAGGTCAGCGGCAAGACCGGCGTCGAAATGGAAGCCCTCACAGCGGTTTCGGTCGCCTGCCTCACCCTCTACGACATGGTCAAGGCGGCCGATCGCGGCATGCGCATCGAGGGCATCAGGCTTCTCGAAAAACGTGGCGGCCGCTCCGGTCATTACCGGGCCGGACCCAAACAACGACAAGCCAAGGGGTGACGCCATGGCATTGCTGGCTGTCGCCGAAGCGCTCGAGCGTGTGCTCGCTCACGCCGCGCCATTGCCGCCGCAGGAAGTGCCACTGGAGGAGGCCGCCGGCTGCGTCCTTGCCTATGACCTCAAGGCGCTGCGCACCCAGCCGCCCGCCGACGTGTCGGCGATGGACGGCTACGCGGTGCGCGCGGCCGACGTAGCGGCCGCGCCGGCGCGGCTGAAGGTGATCGGCGAGGTCGCCGCCGGGCGGCCGTTCGATGCGGAAATTGCGCCCGGACAGGCGGCGCGGATTTTCACCGGCGGCTTCATGCCGGCCGGCGCCGACACCGTGGTCATTCAGGAAGTCACCGCCCGCAGCGGCGACACGGTGGAAATTCAAAAACCCTGCGCCAAGGGTCGCAATGTGCGGCTGAAGGGCCTCGATTTTCGCGCCGGCGAAGTGCTCCTGCACAAAGGCCATCGGCTCGCCGCGCGCGACCTGGCGCTCGCCGCCGGCATGAATCATCCGCTCGTCCCGGTGCACCGGCCGCCGCGCGTCGCGCTGTTTGCCACCGGCGACGAACTGGTGCCGCCGGGGCGCGAGCCCGGCCCCGGTCAGATCGTCTACTCCAACGGCTTCTCGCTGGCGGCGCTCATTCGCGCCGAAGGCGCCGAAGTCACCGATCTCGGCGTCGTGCACGACACGCTGCAGGCGACGCTCACCGCGATTGGCGACGCGCGCGCTTTGCCCGCCGACATTCTGGTCACGACCGGCGGCGCCTCGGTCGGCGACTACGACCTGGTGCAGCAGGCCTTCGCCAAGGAGGGCATGGATTTGTCGTTCTGGAAGGTGGCGATGCGGCCCGGCCGGCCGTTGATGCACGGCACGCTCGACGGCATGCATGTGCTCGGCCTGCCCGGCAATCCGGTCTCGTCCTATGTGTGCGCGTTTCTGTTTCTGGTGCCGCTCATCCGCCGCATGAGCGGCCGCGCCGACCTGGTGCAGGCGAGCGAAACCGCCCTGCTCGGCTGCGATCTTGCCGAAAACGACGAGCGCGCCGATTACCTGCGCGCCACGCTCGAAGCCGGTCCCGGCGGGCTCGTCGCCACGCCCTTCCCGGTGCAGGATTCCTCGATGACGGTGCCGCTCGCCAAGGCCGGCTGCCTCGTCATCCGGGCGCCGCACGCGCCGCCGGCCAAGGCCGGCAGCGCCTGCGCGATCTTGCGGCTCGATCGCTGAGCCGCTTAGCCGCCCCAGTTGAAGCGCCAGACCAGCGAGGTCGTCACCGTCTGGTTATAGGATTTGACGTGCTCGACATTGCCGTCCGGCACTCCGGTCGCCACCGTAAACTCGCTAATGTCGCGGTTGGCATAACGCGAGTAGCGGTATTCGGTACGCAGGAACAGGCCGCTCGGCAGACCCGGGACTAGCCCCGCCAGCGGGGTCTCCATTCCGCCGCCGAGGAACCAGCCATTGGCGGTGAAATTCTGCCACTGAAAGCCTGACGGCGCGCCGCTTGGCGTCAAGAATTCCGGCGACTGGGTAAATCGCGAGGCGGTGTAGCCGCCATCCACGTAGGACAGAATTGACGGCGTGATCAGATAGCCGATGCGGCCGCCAACGTACCAGGCGTTACGCTCGGTCTCATTGGCCGATTCCGTGCCGCCGGGCAGAATCAGATTTGGCGTGTTGGTGCCGGTCCCTGTGCTCATGAAGTCGTAGTCGCCAAACAAGCCGATCACGAGCTTGTTGGCGAACCACGGCGTTTGGTAATCGCAGCCGCCGCCAATGCGGCCGAGCCAGTTGCGGCCGCCATCGGTCGTTTGGGCGAGCGGCGCAA
>DATKQA010000520.1:0-2603 GCA_035523835.1 Candidatus Sulfotelmatobacter sp. | reverse complement strand
CGCTGGGGGCGGCGGTCGGCGGCGCGGCGGCGGCAATCCACGCGGTCACCTTTCCCCGCCACGGCTTCCTCGATGCGGCGCTGGACGTGGCGGCGCCGGTGGATTTCGACGCCAGGGCGCTATGCGGCTTCCTCCGGACGCGGCTGCTGGACGGGTCGGGCGGCACACGCCTCGGCCGGCGGCTTACCCGCCGGCTGCTCGAGGTCGCGAAGCGCGAGGCGGGCCGGCTGGCTGACTGGCCGCACCCGCCCTGCCTCGTGCATGGCGACTTCAACCCGACCAACATTCTGGTCGCGGCGCGGCCGGAAGGCTGGGACGTGGCGGCAGTGCTCGACTGGGAGTGGGCGATCAGCGGGCCGCCGGCGCTCGATTTCGGCAATCTGCTGCGGCCGGCGCTGGGGATGCGGCCGGATTTCGTCGCCGGGCTGGCGCGCGGCTATCGCGCCGCCGGCGGCGCACTGCCGCCTGACTGGCGCGCCATCGCCCGCCTCGCCGATCTGTTCGCCTGGGCCGACATACTCGGCCGGCCGGCGATCGATCCGGCGGTCCTGGCCGATGCGCGGCGGGTGGTGCGCGCGACGCTGCGGCTCGGCGCCTGACGGGCCGGCTCAGCCGGGCGGCGCCAGGGTGGGGTCGTTCGGCGGCGCCGGCACGCCGCCCTTGGTCAGCCGGCCGACCACGCCCGGCATGAATTCGGCAAGCTGTCCCAGCACCTCATCCGGTGCCATGCCCAGCTGCGCGGTGAGGCGCTCGATCTGCTCCTCGCCGAGCACGCGCTGAAGCTGGGTCGCGGTGACTGGCAGGTCGGGTGCCTCGCTCGCCCATGAGTCCGCGACGTTGCCGAGGCCGGCGGCCCTGAACCGGGCGAACAATCCCTCCAGCCCGCCGACGCCGGTCGCATTCATCCCCCCGGGCACGCCGCGGAACAGCGCGCTGAACAGGACGCCCAGGGTGGAGGGCTTGGTCTGCGGCTGCGACGGCATGTCGCGCAGCAGCTCTTCGATCACCAGGTTCAGCGCGGTCATGAGCACTCTCCAAAGTCGCGGCGGAGCGAAGCCAGTCCCGGTCCGTCCGGGGATATAGGTCGCGGCACCGGCGGCGGCCAGCGGCCGCCGGATCAGGCGCCGTGGCTGGCGAGGAAAGCGTCGAGCGCCACCGCATCGGGCAGGCTCTCCATGCCACCGGCGCTCATCGCCGCGACGGCGCCGGCACCACAGGCGCGCACCGTGATCGCCCGCAGCGCCTCGGCGGAGGACGGGTCGAAATCGCAGGCGACCAACCCGGACAGCAACGCCGCCATGAACGCGTCGCCCGAGCCGACCGTGTCCACCACCTTGACGGCGAAGCCGGGCACCGCGACGCGGTGCTGCCGCGTGAGCACCTCCGCTCCCGCCGGCCCCTTGGTGACCGCGAGCGCGGCCATGCGCGGCGTGCGGATGCGCGTGATCCCCTCGGCGATGTCGGTCGTGCCGGTGAGCAGGGCGAGCTCGTCCTCGCTGATCTTGAGGATGTCGGCGTCGGCGACGACGCCCAGCGCCGCCCGCCGCATCGCCTCCGCGTCGGGCCAGAGCGACGCCCGCAGGTTGACGTCGACCGAGATCCGCGCGCCGGCCGCACGGGCCGTGGCGATGGCATGCGCCTGTGCCGCGGCGGGAAGCGGGTTGACGAGGATCAGGCTGCCGACATGCAGCACGCGCGCGGCGCGGATCACCGCCTCGGCGACGTCATCCGGCGCGTAGGTCTCGTCGGCGCAGCCGTTGCGGTAGAACAGGAAGTCGCGGTCGCCCTCCGCATCGACGGTGACGATGGCGATGCCGGTATTGGCGGCGCGGCTCGCGACGATGCCCTCGGTGGCGACGCCGTTGGCGCGCAGTGTCGCTAGCAGCAGGCGGCCGAACGCCTCGTCGCCAATCTTGGTCAGCATGGCGGCGCGGCGGCCGAGCCGGGCCAGGCCGACCGCGACATTGCCCGGCGCGCCGCCCGGCTTGGGGATGAAGCAGCGCTCCCCGTTTGCGGTCAGGCCGGGCACCAGGTCGATGACCAGCTCGCCGAGGGCGGCGACGTCGTATGGCGGCGATTCGGGCATGGCGGCGGCCCTGTTCTGCTGTGGCGTTCCGTCGCGTCGTTCTGCGGCGTTTCGGCGCAGACGCGGCGGGGTCAGCCTACCCCAACGGAGGCGAAACGCGACGGCGTCCCGTTGTCGCGACGGGCGCCGACACGGCGTGATTCACCGGCCGGCGCTTGGCTATCCGGGAGAAGCGGGCGCGTCGGCCGGGGTCCGCCCGCCGGACCGGATGCGGTCCGCGCGGGCGGCGCCAGGTGGCTACTGCCCTGCCGGCAGCTTGCCGCAGGTCGTCATGGCGTTCTCCGGCGTGCAGACTTCGAGGCCGGTGACGATCGACGGCGGCACGGTCTTGCCGCTGGTCAGATCGACCAGCGCCTTGACCGCCTTGTACGCCATCTCGAACGGGCGCTGGCCGACATTGTAGTCGCTGAGGCCGGCGGCGAGCAGCGGCATCTGCGGCGCGAAATTGTCGCCGAAGACGATCGCCAGTTCCTTCGACTTGACGCGGGCCGCCTGCAGGTTCACCGCCTGCTTGTAC
>DATKQA010000519.1:0-2972 GCA_035523835.1 Candidatus Sulfotelmatobacter sp. | reverse complement strand
GCGCTTGCGGCACGTTTCGCGGAGCCGTTCTCCGAACTCGCCTTCGCCCGTCATGTTACCGCCTGGGAGCAGGAAGAGGCCGCGCATGCGGACGCGCTGAAGCTCGCGGCGCAATATGCCGCCTGGGCGGTGCTGACGCCGGCGGGGCGCGCGCGCAACGGGCCGGGCGTGCTGTTCAAGGCGCCGGCCAAGCTCGACTACATGCATCTGGTGCCGCTCGAAACCGTGACGGCGCACGGCTACGCCGAGCACCGCATCGGGCCGCACCACCTCCGCCGCCGCGAGGGCTTCGCGCTCACCGACCATGGCACCGATCTCACCGGCGCGCTCGACCAGGCGAACTATTGCATCTGGTGCCACAACCAGGGCAAGGACAGTTGCTCGAAGGGTCTGGTCGAGCGCAAGACCGGCGCCTTCCAGAAGAGCCCGTTCGGCGTCACGCTCGCCGGCTGCCCGCTGGAGGAGCGCATCTCCGAATTCCACGTGCTGAAGACCGAAGGCCATGCCATGGCGGCGCTGGCCATGATCACCGTGGACAATGCCATGGTCGCCGCCACCGGGCACCGCATCTGCAACGACTGCATGAAGTCCTGCATCTACCAGAAGCAGGAGCCGGTGAACATTCCGCAGGCCGAGACGCGCACGCTGAAGGACGTGCTGGAGCTGCCCTACGGCTTCGAGATCTATTCGCTGCTGACGCGCTGGAATCCGCTCGACCTGCGCCGGCCGCTGCCGCGCCCGGCGAGCGGCAAGCGCGTGCTGGTTGCCGGCATGGGCCCGGCCGGCTTCACCCTGGCCCACCACCTGATGAACGACGGCCACATGGTGGTCGGCATCGACGGGCTGAAGATCGAACCGCTGCCGCCGGCGCTCTCGGGCGTCGATCAGGGCGGCCGGCGCGTCGGCTTCGCGCCGATCCGCGACGTCGGCGAGATCTACGAGAAGCTCGGCGAGCGGGTGATGGCCGGCTTCGGCGGCGTCGCCGAATACGGCATCACCGTGCGCTGGGACAAGAACTTCCTCAAGGTGGTGCGGCTCTTGCTGGAGCGCCGCGCCGAATTCGCGCTGTTCGGCGGCGTGCGTTTCGGCGGCACGCTTACCGTGGAGGACGCTTTCGCGCTCGGCTTCGACCACGTGGCGCTGTGCGCCGGCGCCGGCCGCCCGACCCATATCGACATGCCGAACGGCCTGGCGCGCGGCGTGCGCACCGCCTCCGATTTCCTCATGGCCCTGCAGCTCACCGGGGCGGCGAAGACGGATTCCATCGCCAATATGCAGCTTCGCCTGCCGGTGGTGGTGGTCGGCGGCGGCCTCACCGCCATCGACACGGCGACGGAATCGCTCGCCTATTATCCGCTGCAGGTGGAGAAGTTCCTGCACCGCTACGACATATTGGTGGCCGAGCACGGCGAGGCCGAGGTGCGCCGGCGCTGGAGCGCCGAGGAGGCCGGCATCGCCGACACTTTCATCGCCCATGCCCGCGCCATCCGCGCCGAACGCGCCGCGGCGGCGAAGGAAGGCCGCGCGGCGCGCGTGCTGGAGCTGCTGCAGGGCTGGGGCGGCGTCACCATCGCCTATCGCAAGCGCCTGATCGACAGCCCGTCCTATACGCTCAACCACGAGGAGGTGGAGAAGGCGCTGGAGGAGGGCATCAGCTTCGCCGAAGGCCTGAGCCCGACGCGGGTCGAGATCGACGAGCACGGCCATGCCCGGGCGCTGCGCCTCAAGACGCAGATGCGCGAGGCCGACGGCACCTGGCGCGACGGCGAGGAGATCGAACTGCCGGCACGCAGCATCCTGGTCGCCGCCGGTACGCAGCCGAACACGGTGCTGGCGCGCGAGGATGCCGCCAATTTCGTGCTCGACGGCCGCTATTTCCGCGCCTGCGACGAGAACGGCGAGCCGGTCAAGGTGGAGCGCGCCATCGCCAAGCCGAAGGACGTGCGCGTGCTCTTGAACCGGCGGCCGGACGGCCGCTTCATCAGCTTCTTCGGCGACCTGCATCCGTCCTACTTCGGCAACGTGGTCAAGGCCATGGGCGGCGCCAAGCAGGGCTATCCCACCGTCTCCGCCGTGCTGGCCCGGATCGCGCCGGCGAGCGCGCGCGACGATGCCGCCTTCATCGCCCACCTCAACCGCGAACTTCGGCCGAAGGTGCACGAGGTGATCCGCCTCACCCCGACCATCGTCGAAGTGGTGGTGGAGGCGCCGCAGGCGGCGCGGCGCTTCGAGCCGGGGCAGTTCTACCGGCTGCAGAACTACGAGGCCAATGCGCTGCAGGTGGACGGCACGCGGCTCGCCATGGAAGGCATCGCGCTGACCGGCGCCTGGGTCGACAAGGCGAAGGGCCTGATCTCCACCATCGTGCTGGAGATGGGCGGCTCGTCCGATCTCTGCGCCAGCCTGGCGCCGGGCGAGCCCGTCGTGCTGATGGGGCCGACCGGTTCGCCGACCGAAATTCCCGCGGGCGAGACCGTAGCGCTGGTCGGCGGCGGCCTCGGCAATGCGGTGCTGTTCTCCATCGGCCAGGCGCTCCGGCGCGCCGGCTCGAAGGTGCTCTATTTCGCCGGCTACAAGAAGGTGATCGACCGCTACAAGGTGGCGGAGATCGAGCAGGCCGCCGACGTGGTGGTCTGGTGCTGCGACGAGGCGCCGGGCTTCCAGCCGACGCGGCCGCAGGACAAGCGCTTCGTCGGCAATATCGTGCAGGCCATGGCGGCCTATGCCGCCGGCGAACTCGGCGCCGCGGCCATTCCGCTCGCCGAGGTCGACCGCATCATCGCCATCGGCTCCGACCGCATGATGGCGGCGGTCGGCGTGGCGCGGCACGGCGTGCTCAAGGCGCGGCTCAAGCCGCATCACTTCGCCATCGCCTCGATCAACTCGCCGATGCAATGCATGATGAAGGAGATCTGCGCCCAGTGCCTGCAGCTGCACAAGGATCCCGAAACCGGCGCCGAGACGGTGGTGTT
>DATKQA010000518.1:0-3586 GCA_035523835.1 Candidatus Sulfotelmatobacter sp. | reverse complement strand
GCACGCAGATCGCCATCGACGCGCTGTTTGCCGTCAGCCTGAACTTGCTGCTTGGCACCACGGGCCTCGTCTCCTTCGGCCACGTCGCCTATTTCGGCATCGGCGCCTATATCTGCGGCATCCTGATGAAGACCTATGGTGTGCCGTTCGTCGTGGCGCTGCCGGCGGCCTTCGTCGGCTCGGCCGGCTTCGCGCTGATCTTCGGCTTCTTCTGCGTGCGCCTCACCAAAATCTACTTCGCCATGCTGACGCTGGCATTTTCCCAGATCATCTGGGCGATCTGCTTCAAATGGAACGATGTCACCGGCGGCGACGAGGGCTTGCCGAACACGCCCTACCCCAATTTCGACTGGATGTCCTCGGTGCCAGGCTTCGACGGTTTGCGCATCGATGGCCAGTTCTACCTGCTGACCCTGGTGCTGGTGGCGCTGTCGTTCGCGGTCCTGCATCGCGTCGTCGAATCGCCGTTTGGCCGCATGCTGACGACCATTCGTGAGAATCCGGAGCGGGCTGCCTTCATCGGCATCAACGTGCGCGCCTACGAGCTTGCCGCCTTCGTGATCGCCGGCGGTTTCGCCGGCATCGCCGGCGCGCTGTTCGGCATCTTCAATCGCGGCGTCTTTGCCGACTATGTCTATTGGCCGAAGTCGGCCGAGGTGATGATCATGACCATCCTCGGCGGCATGGGATATTTCTGGGGGCCGGTGGTCGGCGCGGGCACGCTGATCCTGCTCAACCAGCAGATCACCTCCTATACCGAGTACTGGCCGTTCGTGCTCGGCGTCATCCTGCTCATCCTGCTCTTCGTCTTCCCCGGCGGCATCGTCGGTGGAATCGTTGCCGGCTTCCAGCGGCTCGCAGCTTGGAAAGGCCGGCGCGCCGATGCTTGAGGTTCGTGGTCTCAGCAAGTCCTTTGCCGGGTTCGTTGCGGTAGCCGAAGTCAACGTGGCGGTTGCCGAGGGCCAGATCGCCGCGGTGATCGGCCCGAACGGCGCCGGCAAGTCGACCCTGTTCAACCTCATCAGCGGCCATCTGCGCCCGACCGCCGGCCAAGTGATGCTCGACGGGCACGACATCACCGGCGTGCCGCCGCATCGCATCTGCGGCATGGGCCTCGGCCGCTCGTTCCAGCGCACCAACATCTTCCCCAAGCTCACGGTGTTCGAGAACGTGCAGGCGGCCCTGCTTGCCCATCGCGGCCAGGGGCGGAATTTCTGGTCCCGTTCGAACGGGCTATGTCGCGACGAGACCTGGCAATTGCTGTCCTCGATCGGTTTGGCCGAACAGGCGCAGGCGACCGCCGGCACGCTTTCCTACGGCAATCAGAAGCAGATCGAGCTC
The DNA here is from genome assembly GCA_035523835.1 of Candidatus Sulfotelmatobacter sp. Classification (GTDB taxonomy): domain Bacteria; phylum Pseudomonadota; class Alphaproteobacteria; order Ferrovibrionales; family Ferrovibrionaceae; genus DASQHM01. The sequence continues at coordinate 2,245 of DATKQA010000518.1, read as the reverse complement.
GGCATCGCGCTGGCCAGCGACCCCAAGATCCTGCTGCTCGACGAGCCGACCGCCGGCATGTCGGCCAGCGAAACCCATGAGGCGATCGCCCTGCTCGAACGCATCGCCGGCGAACGCAGCCTGACGCTCCTGTTCACCGAGCACGACATGGCCGTGGTGTTCTCCATCGCGCAGAAGATCGCGGTGATGCACCAGGGCCGCATCATCGCCGACGGCAGTCCGGAAACCGTGCGCGCCGATGCCGAGGTCCGGCGCGTCTATCTCGGCAGCGAGCGATGAGTGCCCTGCTCGAACTCGAGGCGATCCACACCTCCTATGGCCTAAGCCGGGTGCTGTTCGATATTTCACTGGAAATTCACCAGGGCGAATGCGTTTGCCTGCTCGGTCGCAACGGCGTCGGCAAGACCACTACGCTCCGCTCCATCATGGGCCTGACGCCGCCGAGCGCCGGGCACGTCCGCTTCAAGTCGCGCGACATCACCGGCTGGGCGCCGTACCGCGTGGCGCGCGCCGGCGTCGGCTTCGTGCCGGAAGACCGCCGCGTCTTCGCCGAACTCACCGTCTGGGAGAACCTCGATGTCGCGCAGCGCGCAGCGGCGCGGCCGGGGCGCTGGACCGTCGATGCGGTGTTCGAAACCTTTCCCGTTCTGGCCCGGCTGCGCGATCGCCGGAGCGGCTTTCTCTCCGGCGGCGAGCAGCAGATGCTGACGATCGCCCGCACCCTGATGGGCAATCCGGAGCTGCTGCTGCTCGACGAACCGTCCGAGGGCCTGGCGCCCTTGGTGGTCGACGCACTTTTCGACAAGGTCAGCGAACTGAAAACCCAAGGTCTGACCATCCTGCTTGCCGAGCAGGGGGTCGAGTTCTCCCTGGCGCTGGCCGACCGCGTCTATGTGCTGGAAAAGGGCGCGGTCCGCTTCACCGGCGCCGCCGAGACGCTGCGCTCCGACCGGGAATTGCTGGACCGGCTGATATCGCTCTAAGCGGGATCACCCTAGCCGAGGCGTTCGATCATGGCCATGGCGGCGGCCGGGTTCAGCGCCTTGTGGCCGCTGATGACATAGAGGAAGACTTCGCGCTTTTCCTTGCGCCCGGGCGGCGGGGCCACGCTGGCGAGGTCGCCGGGAACCGTGCCGGCGGCCAGCGACCGGGCGCGCTCGATCCAGCCGTCGATCGCCTGCCTTGAATAACCGAGCGGCTCCTTTTCACTGGTTCCCATGATGCGGAGATAGGCAAAAGGTGCGGTCAGGTCGGCGATTTGCGGATAGCCAGAATCCGCCGCGACGACGATGGCAACAGCATGCTCGCGGGCCAACGCAACGAAATCGGGCGAGCGGAAGCTTTCGTGGCGCACCTCGACGGCATGGCGGATCGGCCGGCCGTCGATGCTGCGCGGCAGCAGCTTCAGGAAATCGCCGAAGTCGTCGGCGTCGAACTTCTTCGTCGGCATGAACTGCCAGTTGATCGGGCCGAGCTTGGCTTTGAGCTGCATGACGCCGCTGGCGAAGAAGCGCTCGATCGATGATCCAGCCTCCGCCAGCACACGGCGGTTGGTGGCGAAGCGCGGTCCCTTCAGCGCGAAGACGAAACCCTCGGGCGTCTCGTCATGCCACTTGGCAAAGCTCTCCGGCTTCTGCGAGCCATAGTAGGTGCCGTTGATCTCGATCGAGGTCAACTTGCGGCTGGCGAATTCCAACTCGCGCTTCTGCGCCAAGCCGTCGGGATAGAACAGGCCCCGCCACGGCTCATAGGTCCAGCCGCCGATGCCGATGCGGATCGCGGATTGCTGCGCGCGCGGCATGCCGAATCTGCCCGATCTAGCCGAGACCGAGGAAACGCTCGGCATTGCCGTGACGGATGCGGTCCGCCAGGGCCGGGTCCAGCGGGGCCAGGTTTTCCTCGAGCTGACGGACCGCGCCGGGGTAGGTGCAATCATAGTGCGGATAGTCGGCGCCCCAGAAGACGCAATGGTCGAGGCCGAGTTCCTGCAGCCGCGGCAGGCGATGCGCCTCGTCCGCCTCGATGGAAATGAAGCATTGCGCGCGAAAGATGTCGGAAGGTCTGCGCTTCAGGTCGGGCACCAGATGCCGCATCGCCTCGAAATGCTCGTCCATGCGTTCCAGCCAATATTCGAGCCAGCCGAGGCCGGACTCGAGGAAGGCGACGCGAAGCCCGGGGTGGCGGTCGAGCACGCCGCCGGCGACGAGATCGAGGCAGGAAGCCATCTGCTCGAAGGGATGGCAGA
>DATKQA010000517.1:0-2186 GCA_035523835.1 Candidatus Sulfotelmatobacter sp. | reverse complement strand
CGGCCGCGTATCCTTCTCCTACTTCTCGGAGCTGATGGGACGGCGTAACGCCGGGGGCCTGCTCGGCTTCGGCGCCGGCATCCTGACCATCTTGGCCGGCTATAACTATGATACGACCTTGTTTGGCGTCTCGGCGTTCTGGTTGATCCTGGCCGTCACGTTCTTCTTCGCCGACGGCGGCTTTGCCATCGTCGGGCCCTACGCGGCCGAAGTCTGGCCGTCGCACCTGCGTACCTCGGGCATGGGTTCGGCGTATGGCTTTGGCGGCATCGGCAAGATCCTTGGTCCGGTCGGGCTCGCGCTGATCGTCGGCTCCAACAATTACCTGAAGCCAGACGTGCCGCTGCCGCAGATCCCCGCAGCCTTTGTCTATCTCGGCTGCTGGTTCCTGATGGCCGGCGCGGTCTATTACTTCCTGGGTATCGAGACCAAGGGCAAGTCGATCGAGCAGATCGATCAGGAGCTGAACGCTGCGGCCGATCTTGCCACGGCACGGGTCCGCCAAGCCTGAGTTCTGGAAATGCCGATTACAATGACAGCTGATCTTGCGGGCGATCCAGGCGTGATCGCCCGTGCCGAAGGCGTACGGGCGGCGGTCGCAGCCGCCGCCGATGCGATCGAACGGGACCGGCGGCTGCCTCCGGCCCTGCTCGACCGGCTGCATGAGGCGGAGCTGTTCCGCCTGCTGTTGCCGCGCTCCTCCAATGGGATCGAGACCGATCCCATCACCTTTTTCCGCGTGATGGAGACCATCGCCCAGGCCGATGCGTCGACGGCCTGGTGCCTGAGCCAGGCCGGCGGCTGCGCGATGTCGGCCGCCTATCTCGACCTGCCGGTGGCGCAGGCCATCTTCGGCAACGATCCGCGCGCGGTGCTGGCGTGGGGACCGGGGCCAAGGGTGAAGGCGATCGAGTGCGACGGCGGCTACCGCGTCACCGGCGTGTGGGCTTTTGCCTCTGGCGGCCGCCACGCTACCTGGCTGGGCGCGCATTGCCCGATCTTCAAGGACGATGGTTCACCGAGGCTGGATCAGACCGGCATCCAGGAGGAGCGCACCATGCTGGTGCGCACCGAAGACGTCGAATGGACCGATATCTGGAACACGGTCGGCCTGCGCGGCACGGCCAGCGACCAGTTCGCGCTGAACGATTTCTTCGTCCGCGCCGACCATTCCATCACCCGCGAGTTCGACCGCGAATGCCGCGAGAGCGGGCCGCTCTATCGGATGAGCAACGGCACCTGCTACAAGGTCGGCTTTGCCGGCGTCGCCTGCGGCATCGCCCGCGGCGCGCTCGACTGTTTCCTCGACATGGCGAAGGGCAAGGTGATCCGCGGCGGCAGACGGCCGATCAGCGAAAATGCCGTGGTGCAATCGGGACTTGCGCAAGCCGAGGTCAATCTGCGCTCCGCCCGCGCCTTTGTGCTGCAGTCCATGGCCGAGATCTGGCAGGAGCTCTGCGCCGGCGCCATGATCACGGTCGCGCAGCGCATCACCGTGCGCATGGCGGCCACCAATGCCATCCTCAGGGCGCGCGAGGCGGTCGACTTCGCCTATCACACGGCCGGCGCGACCTCGATCTTCGACAATCATCCGCTGGAGCGTCGCTTTCGCGACATGCACACCGTGACCCAGCAATTGCAGGGACGGATGAGCCATTTCGAAACCGTCGGTGCCTGGATGCTGGGCGCCGAGGCCGACCTAACCTTTGTATAAGGAGAAGAACAATGCCACTCGGTACACTACAGCACTTCACCATCGAACCGCAGGATCTCGAGCAAAGCAGAGCTTTCTATGTCGATGTGCTCGGGCTCGAGGTCGGCGACCGTCCCCCGCTCGATTTTCCGGGCTACTGGCTTTATTCGGGCGGCATGGCCACCGTGCACCTGATGGGTACGCGCAAGCCGCGCGAGGGAATCGTCGTCCGCGGCACCGAGAAGAAATTCGACGATACCGGCCGCCTCGACCACATCGCCTTTGCCGCAACCGATGTCGACAGCGTCCGGAAGCGGCTTCAGTCGAAAGGCGTCAAATTCCGGGAGAGCATCGTGCCGCGCACCGGCGACACCCAGTTCTTCCTCTACGACCCCGATGGTGTCGGCGTGGAGTTGAACTTCCCGAAAAGCTGATCTTTCGTAAAACTACGGAGCACTTGCCGAACATCGGCCAGCGCAAGGCTGGTCGATGG
>DATKQA010000516.1:0-6586 GCA_035523835.1 Candidatus Sulfotelmatobacter sp. | reverse complement strand
CGCATCCAGCGGATGAATTTCAGGCCGTTCGGTTTGCGTTCGGTCTTCATCTCGGCCTCGACATGGATCGCCGGATTGCCGCCGATGGTCGAGACATGCACATAGCCGAGATGGGTGAGGTCCATCAGATTGTCGACCATCAGCATGTAGTTGGCCTGGATCGGATAGAGGGCATGCTTGTGCGGCCAGCGCCCCGCGTCGTTGTGATAGGGATAGTCGATGATCCTGCCGGCGTCGGCGCGGGCAGCCTCGCCCATCCAGATCCAGATGAAACCGTCCTTTTCCACGGTCGGGTAGCTCCGCACCCTGGTGCGGCCGGCGATCCGCTCCTGGCCGGGAACGCGCACGCACTGGCCGCTGCCGTCGAACACCAGCCCGTGATAACCGCATTGCAGGCCGAGTTCGGTCACCGTGCCGAATTGCAGCGGCGCGCCACGATGGCAGCAGCGGTCGAACAGGGCCGCGGCCCGACCCGAAGCGTCACGGAACAGCACCACGGGCTCGCCGCAGATGCGCCGCGCCAGCGGCTTGCCACCGTCGATCTCGTCGCCCCAGGCGGCGACGTACCATTCGTTCTGGATGAACATGCCTGCCTCCCTCTGCTCATTCCGCGGCGCGTTGCGGCGACCGCGTCTCGGCCTCGACGAACTGTTGCACGATGCCGCGGAACTGCGTCGGCCCCGCATCCAGGCTGGTCGGCAGCATGCGCCGATCCGGGTCGCGGTCGATCACGCGCTGCTGTGCCTCGATGATCCGCTTGTCCTCGTGGAAGGCGGTTTCGGTGAAGGCGAACATGGCATCGACCAGTGCCTGATCGCCGTCCTGGCTGCGAGCCCCGACGGCATAGAAATAGCGCGAGCTGCGTTCGGTCAGCGGGGTCACCGCCTGATCGTCCAGGCGCACGAACAGCGGTGCTTCGCTCGGCTCGCCAAAATCGTGGCGTGCCGCCGTGCCGAGCGGATACCAGGCGGGACGCTGGATGAAGATGCCGGGAATGAGGAAATCGTAGGTCGCCCAGAGGTCGAAGAATTGGCCCTCGCGTCCGAGATAGTGCGAGGCGCGGTGGCCTTTCAGCCAGCGCTGGAAGCGCAGGCCGCGCGGGAGACGTGTCACGCGCGGCCGTTCGCTCGCCCATTGCGGTGCCGCCCGCCCGAGCGTCTTCTCATGCACGAAACTCAGGTGCGACAGGTCGAGCAGATTGTCGTTGATGAGCTGGTAGTGGGCGTCGTAGTCGAGCTGGCCCGTCTTGATCCGCCAGGCCGGATCGTTCCGTGCGATCGACAGCGGGATCAGCGCCGTATCGGCCGCTGCGGCTTCGCCCATCCAGACCCAGATCCAACTGCCACGCTCGGCCGCCGGATAGGTTCGCACCTGGGCCGCGCGTGGAATGGCCGGCTGCCCGGGAATCTCGATGCAGCGGCCGTCGGGGGCGAATTTCAGGCCGTGATACATGCAGCGGAGGTTGTCGCCCTCGCGACGCCCGAGCGAGAGCGGGGCGAAGCGATGGCAGCAGCGGTCCTCCATGGCCACCAGGGCGCCATCGGCCGTGCGATAGAGCACCAGCGGTTCGCTCAGGACGGTCCGGGCGATGATGTCGTCGGCGCCGAGTTCGTTGGACCAGGCCGCCACATACCACGCGTCACGCACCCACACGGCGTCCTCCCGGCAACCTCATCGTCTCGTGCCGAGCCTAGCTTCGCCGCTCGACGGCCAGAACGGCGAAAAGCATAATCCGACGCATAAGCCACGCTTATGGGAGGCGACATGCCCAGGGGAAAGCAGGCGGCGGCGCGGCACGCTTCAAGAAGTGCCGTGGCGCTCGGCGGCGACGGCCGCGACCTGGAACTGGCACTGGCCGGCCGGCTGCGCCAGTCGAAACTCGACCTGCTGCCGGTGCTGCACGAATTGCTCCGGACCGGCAGCGTCACCCGCAGCGCCCGTTCGCTCGGCATGACCCAGCCGGCGGTGAGCCAGGCGCTGCAGCGGCTGCGGGCGCTGTTCGACGACAAGCTGCTGGTCGCGGTCGGCCGCGACCTGCAACTGACCGGCAGGGCCGAGGCGCTGATCGGGCCCCTGCACCGGGCGCTGAACGAGATCGACCAGTTCCTGCGGCCGGAGCGGCCGTTCGATCCGAGGGGCGAGGCGGCGCATTTCGTGATCGCCACGGCGGACTACGTCAGCCTGCTGCTGGCGCCGATCGTGACCCGCATATGCGCGGAGGAAGCACCCGGTGTCGTGTTCGAGTTCATCGACGCGCCCTTGCGTAGTGCGGAGGACCTCGCGCGGCTGGATTTCCTGCTGGCGCCGCGCGCCTATGTCGAGACGCTCGGCAAGCGGCTCGGCAGCAAGGCGCTGTGGCAGGACGATATCGTCTGCATCGCCGCCAAGGGCAACCGCGCCGTCGCGCCGCAGATCAGCGCGGAAGAGTTCCGCCGCATGCCGCAAGTCGGCTATCAACTGACGCCGCGGGTGCCGGCGCGGGTGCGCGCGATGCTGCAGCCGACCTCGATCCTGGAGACGTCGCGCCTCTGCACGGTGCCGGACTTCCTGGTGCTGGGCGCGATCGTGGAGCGGACGGCCTGCGTGGCCCTGGTGCCGCGCATGCTGGCCGAGGTGCTGATCCGCTGGCAGAAACTGAAGATCGCCGAACTCGCCTACCCGCAAAAGAGTTTCGCCATCGACGCCTGCTGGAGCCTGGCCAACGCCGGCAAGCGCGGCCATGCCTGGGCCGAGCGCCTGTTGTCACGTGCGGCGGTGGAGATGACGCAGGCGCCGGCGCGCCGGCTCAGCCGGGCAGGCCGCCGTTCACCTCCAGGATCTGGCCGGTGACGTAGTCGGATTCCGGCAGGCAGAAGAGCATGATGCCGCCGGCCGCCTCGCGCGGCGTGCCGGCGCGGCCGAGCGGGATCTGTTTCCTCGCCGCCTCCAGCGCCTGCGGCAGCAGGCCGACGCGGCGCCGCTGCCCCTCGATCTCGACCGCCGTCTCGCCGTGGATCGGCTGCGTCAGACGGGTTTCGATCAGGCCGAAGGCGACGCAATTGACGTTGACGTTGAGCGGCCCCCATTCCTTGGCCAGCGTGCGGGTCAGGCCGAGCAGGCCGGCCTTGGCCGCCGAGTAGTTGGCCTGTCCGGCGCTGCCGCGGGTGGCGGAAACCGACGACACATTGACCACCTTGCGTTGCACGCGCAGCCCCTCGCGGGCCTCGGCGGCGACCTTGTCGGCGAGGAATCCATGCAGCTCGCGCAGGATGCGGAACGGCGCCTTGAGATGCACGTCCTGGATGGCGTCCCATTGCTCGTCGCTGATCTTGTGCAGCGGCCCGTTCCAGATGTAGCCGGCGTTGTTGACCAGGATATGCACGTCGCCGAAACGCTCGAGCGCGGTGGCGATGAAGCGGCGGGGAAAATCCGCCGCGCTGACGCTGCCGGCGCAGGCGACCGCCGTGCCGCCGGCGGCAGCGATGGCGGCGACGGTTTCTTCGGCCGGCCCGCTGTCGAGGTCGTTGACCACCAGCTTGGCGCCGGCGGCGGCCAACTGTTCCGCCAGGCTGCGGCCGATGCCGCGTCCGGCCCCGGTGACCAGCGCGACCTTGCCCGTCAATTTCGTCATGTCCTGCCTCCCTCGATTTCCGAGCCGATGCCGGCCTAGCTGAAGCGATAGAGCCAGCCGATGCGCGGCGCCACGGCGTAGTTCAACTGCACCAGTACGATGAAGCCGATGCTCCAGGTGGTGTCGACCAGGCAAAGCAGCGCGCCGATCGCGTAGAGCGCCTGGGCGACGACGATGCGCCGCCTGACTGCGGCCGAGATGCCTTCCGGCGCCGCGTCCTTCACCAGCTTGGCGCGGCTGGCATAGGCCCAGCTCAGATAGAGCAGCAGGCCGAGGGCGAAGATGTTGGCCCAATAGAGCAGCAGCGCCAGGCGGAGGGTGATGAACTCGGCGAGCAGCGTGGTGGAGAAGGGCAGCAGCGAAACCACGGCCAGGAAGCCGAAGTGAATCCAGGCCAGGTCGCGGTCGGCATGGCTGAAGAAATTGAGCTGGGTCTGCTGCCCGGTCCAGAAAATGCCGAGGGTGAGGAAGCTCAGGAGGTAGGTGGTGAAGCGCGGCGCCAGGCCGACGAGCGCCTGCCACAGCGCCCCGTCGGTCGCGATGCCGTCGTGCGCTGGCACATGGATCTCCAGCACGATCAAGGTCATGGCGATGGCGAACAGCCCGTCGCTCAGTGCGGCGATGCGTTCCAGGCTTTGGCCGGCGATGCGGTTGTACATGCTGCGCTGCCCGTGCTGGCGAGTTACGGAATATTCCGGCAGTTTCGCCGCCGCCGCAATCGCCCAAGGCCCTTCACCCAGGGCAATCGGGTGAAGGGTCCGCGGAAGAAGATAATGCGGATCGGTGCTGGTGCATGTTTCGTCATGCCGGCGAAAGCCGGGCATCCATGGCTCGATTCCTTGCGGCATCGCAACTGGATGCCCGCTCGGCGCGGGCATGATGATAAAAATAACCTCAGGAAGCTTCGCCCGATTGCTCCGGCCCTTCACCGGGCGGGGCAAAGGGTGCAAGATCGCCGCCGCGGCGAAGCGCGCCGGCATCGCGCCTTCGCGGAGAACCGAGGGGAATTGCCATGAAGCTGGCCTACTACGACGATTTCAAGCTTGGCGTGGTGAAGGGCGAGGCGGTGTTCGACGTTTCCGCCGTCGTCAGCGACATCCCGCATACCGGGCCGCACGACCTGATCAGCGGCCTGATCGAGCGCTTCGCCGACTACAAGCAGCTCATCGCCGCCGCGGCGACCCAGGCCAAGGCCATTCCACTGGCCTCGGTGAAGCTCAGGCCGCCGCTGCCGAAGCCCGGCAATATCGATTGCATGGCGGTCAACTACATGGAGGACGGCACCCTGAAGGAGCCGGCGCCGCTCAATGGCTTCCACAAGTCGCCGAACGCGGTGATCGGGCCGGAGGACACCATGGTGCTGCCTGACGTGCCCGCCACCATCTTCGAGGGCGAGGCCGAGCTCGGCCTGGTGATCGGCAAGCGGGCGAAGAACGTCCCGGCCGCCAAGGCCATGGACTATGTCTTCGGCTATGTCAATTTCATCGATGGCTCGGCGCGCGGCCTGCCGCCGGCGGGCAATGTTTTCTACCAGATGAAGTCGCGCGACAGCTTCGCGCCGCTCGGCCCCTACCTGGTGACCGCTGACGAAATCGCCGATCCGCAGAAGCTGCAGGTCAAGCTCTGGGTCAACGGCACTTTGAAGCAGAACTTCAATACCAGCGACATGGCGCACAAGATTCCGCGCTGCATCGAATGGGTCAGCTCGATCCATACGCTCGAGCCGGGCGATGTGCTGGCGACCGGCACTAACCATCGCGGCCTGTCGAGCTTCCAGGACGGCGATGTCGTCGAGCTGGAGACCGAAGGCCTCGGCCGCCTGCGCTTCCACGTGCGCGACGAGCTCAAGCGTACCTGGTCGCGCGACACCCGGCTGCAGCACAAGGAGAAGGGCCTGGAGGGCGCCCACACGCCGCAGCTCAGCGGAAAATATGCGCCGGCTCGCTGACGGCCGAAGACCTCACGCCCGGCGGGCGCGTTCGAGCCAGGCGAGCGCGCCTGTCGCCGCAGTGCGGCCGGTGGCGAAACAGGCCTGCAACAGATAGCCGCCGGTCGGCGCTTCCCAATCCAGCATCTCGCCGGCGACGAAGATGCCGGGCTTGGCGCGCAGCATGAAACGGTCGTCGAGCGCGGTGAAGGCGACGCCGCCGGCGGTCGAGATGGCGCGGTCGAGCGGCTGCGGCGCGTCGAGCCTGACCGGCACCGCCTTGAGCAACGCTGCCAACCGGGCCGGCTCGCGCGGCACGGCCGGCCCGGCGGCCTCGCGGATGAGATGGGCCGCAACCGGCGAAAGGCCTGCCGCCTTGCGCAGGATCGTGGAGAGCGACGGCCGCGTGCCGGCCTTGATCAGCCGCTGCATTAGCGCGGCGCCGTCGAGATCGGGCCGGAGATCGATACTGAGGTTCGCCGTGCCGGCGCGGCCGATCGCCTGGCGAAGCGGCGCGCTCAAGGCGTAGACGGCGCCGCCCTCGATGCCGTAGGCGGTGATCATGGCTTCCCCGCGCAAGCGCTCGCCGGCGAACGAAAGGGCGACGCTTTTCAGCGGCTGGCCGGCGAAGCGGGTGCGGAAGAGCTCGCTCCAGGCCACGGCGAAGCCGCAGTTGGCCGGCCTGAGCGGCGCGATGGCGACGGCCTCGCGGGATAGAATTTCTGCCCAGGCGCCGTCGCTGCCGAGCCGCGGCCAGCTCGCGCCGCCGAGCGCCAGCACCGTCGCATCCGGCATCGCGGTTTCCATCGTCCGGTCGGGCCGCTCGAACAAGAGCGCACCGGTGTCGGCCCAGCCGCGCCAGGTGGAGCGCAGGCGGAAGCGCACGCCGGCGGCGTCGAGCCGGCGCAGCCAGGCGCGCAACAGCGGCGAAGCCTTGAGCGCTGTTGGAAAGACGCGGCCGCTCGAGCCGATGAAGGTCGGTTGGCCGAGATCTTCCGCCCAGCGACGCAGCTCGGTCGGTGAGAATGCCGTGATCGCCGGCGCAAGCG
>DATKQA010000515.1:0-6409 GCA_035523835.1 Candidatus Sulfotelmatobacter sp. | reverse complement strand
CGCGTCGATGCCGCAATCCTCCAGCGGCACCCAGACGGTCAGGCCGAAGAACGCACCGCCGTCGTGCAGCGCATCGTTGCGCCAGTGCACGACCGGCTCCGCGCTCGCCGGATCGAGCCATTGCGTCCGGCAACTGGCGGCCGGCTGGAAGTCCGCGCCGAAGAAGCTCTGCAGCAGGCTGTAGAGCCGCCAGTCGGCGATCACGTCGTCCAGGGCGAGGCCGGGATTGACCAGGCCGAAGGCGCTATGCGTGACCTGGCCGTTCTGCAGCGCGAGGCCGAGCTCGTGCCAGGCGCCCTTCTCCTTGTCCTTCGGCGCCGGCGCAGCGACGGCAATGCCCTTGCGCTTGAGCTTCGCCGCCAGTTCCTCGTGGCTCCGCCGGATCAGTCCGCGAAAGATCGCGCAGCGGTTACGGTCGACCGCGTTGCGCAGCACGATATAGCCGCTCTGGAACAGGCTGCGATTGACGTAGCGGGAGAAATTCGGGTGGCCGAATTCCACCATGTCCAGCTCCGGATCGAGCAGGGCGATATGGGGCGCCGGCGCAGTCTTGGCCGCCATGGGTCGTTCCCTCCGAGAAACGGGCGATTGGCGCGCCAGCCTAGCGACGGGTACGTTAATTTTCGGTTCAGGATCGGGCGGCGCGGGCGCCGCCCCGCCTCAGGTCAAGCCGCGAGGCTGTCCATGGCGGCCTGCACGCCGCCGCGCGCATGCGGTATGCCGGCGATCTTCAGCGCCATTTCCACCGCGCCGAGCGCGCCGAGCATCATGTTTTCGTTGAGATCGCCCATATGGCCGATGCGGAAGACCCTGCCATGCAGCGGTCCGAGGCCGCCGCCGAGCGAGACGTTGAAGCGATCGTCGCAGACGCGGCGGACCGCCTCGGCGTCATGGCCTTCCGGCACCAGAACGGCGGTGACGGAATCGGACTGCACCGCCGGGTTGCTGGCGAAAATCTCCGGACCGGCATTGCCGCCCCAGGCGCGCACGGCGGCCCGCGTCGCGCCGGCCAGCCGATGATGCCGGGCGAAGACCTGCTCCAGGCCTTCCTCCTGCAGCATGCGGAGCGATTCCTGCAAGCCGAAGAAGAAATGCACCGGCGCGGTGCCGAGAAAGCGCACCTGCCGATTGCCCTCGAGCAGGGTGCGCCAGTCCCAGTAGCTGCGCGGCAGCTTCGCCGTCTGCGCGGCCGCCAAGGCCTTGCGGCTGATCGCGGTGAAACTCATGCCCGGCGGCAGCATCAGTCCCTTCTGCGAGCCGGCGACGACCACATCCACCTGCCATTCGTCCATGCGGAAATCGTAGGAGGCGAGCGAGGAGATGACGTCGACCAGGTAGAGCGCCGGGTGATTGGCGCGATCGATCGCCTTGCGAATCTCGGCGCAGCGGTTGGCGACGCCGGTCGAGGTTTCGTTGTGCACCAGCATCACCGCCTTGATCGCGTGCGCCTTGTCGGCGGCCAGGCGCGCCTCCACGGCGGCGGGGTCGACGCCCTCGCGCCAGTCGCCGGCGAGCGTCTCCACGGTCAGGCCGATCTGCTCGGCCATGGCGGTCCAGCCGCGGGAGAAATGGCCGGTCTCCAGCAGCAGCACGCGGTCGCCCGGCGACAGCACGTTGACCATGGCCGCCTCCCAGGCGCCGTGCCCGTTCGCGGCATAGGCAACCACCGCCTGGTCGGTCTTGAACACCCGCCTGAGCCCGTCGAAGCATTCGGCGGCGATGGCGCTGAATTCCTTGCTCATGAAATCGATGGCGCGACGATCCATGGCCTGCAACACGCGGTCGGGGATATTGGTCGGGCCGGGATTCTGGAACAGTTGACGACCGCGCAAGACGCTCATGACCGGGAGCCTCCAAGGGGAACCATGGACGGAAGTTCGGGGATATTAAGCGCTGGCGCCGGCTATGAGAACGCCAATCTCGGCGGCCGGAGACGGCGGCCGGGCGGAGTGAATAGGGGCTTGCAGCCGGCCGCGCCCGGTTGCAAGCATTGCAGCCAGCACGGCCGTAACACGCAACAACGGGGAGCGCCGCATGCCGGCCCGGACCAAGCTGCTGCTCGATTGCGATCCCGGCCACGACGATGCCGTGGCCATCCTGGTCGCCGCGCACCATCTCGATCTCGTCGGCATCACCACCGTGCACGGCAACGCGCCGCTCGCCGACACCACGCGCAATGCCCTCGCCGTCCTGGAACTCGCCGGCATCGACGTGCCGGTCGCCGCGGGCTGCGCCGAACCGCTGGTCGGCAAGCCGGTGCATGCCGCGCATATCCACGGCAAGAGCGGCCTGGACGGCGCCGACCTGCCGGCGCCGACGCGTACGCCGCACGATATCCACGCCGTCGACTTCATCATCGAGACGGCACGGCGGCACCGGCACGAGCTGGTCGTCGCCGTGGTCGGCCCGGCGACCAACCTCGCCCTGGCACTGAAGCGCGAGCCGCGCCTCGCCGGCTGGCTCAGGGAGATCTCCGTCATGGGCGGCTCGACCACCACCGGCAACATCACGCCGGCGGCGGAATTCAACATCTATTGCGACCCCGAGGCGGCGGCGGCGCTGTTCGCCTCGGGGGCGCCGATCCGCATGGTGGGACTGAACGTGACGCGCCAGACCGGCTTCGCGCCCGAGGACATTGCGCGCTTGCAATCGAGCGGCCAGCGCGTCGCCGGTCTGATCGGCAGTCTCATGGGTTTCTATCTGGAACGGCAGAATCAGGCCTTCGGCCTCGGCCTGGCGCCGATGCACGATGTCTGCGCCATCGTGCCCTTTGTCGCGCCCGACCTGATCGACTATGTCGAGACGACGGTCGCGGTCGAGCTGTCGGGTGCGCTGACCCGCGGCATGACCGTGTGCGATCTGCGCGGCGTGCGCCGGGGCACGGCGGCGAGTCATCCGCCCGTCGCCGGCGCCAATGCCCGCGTCGCACTGCAGGCGCGGAGCCGGCCGCTCATCGACCTGGTCATGCAGGCGATCCTGGCCTATCGCTGATCGGAGCCACGGGCCGACCAATCATATCGTCACCTCGACACACGGGACGAGCGCAAGGCAATTGCTGCGCTCAATTTATGCGTTAGAATTCGCCGATGTCGGCGGGAAGACCGACCGGGGCCCGTCCATGCGCAGATACAAGCTGATTGCCGTCCTGGCGATGTTGCTGGCGAGCGCCTGCGCCGGGCCGGTGAGCTATGAGAGGCCGGACACGGCAGCCGCGCTCGCCGATGGGCAGAAGGCGCTGGCCGCCGGCGACTACAAGAAGGCGCATGCCATCTTCGAGCCCTTGGCCTATGCCGGCAACGGCACGGCGCAGGTCATGATGGGCCGGCTCTATGCCAACGGCTACGACGTGCCGAAGGACCGGCCCACGGCGCTCTACTGGTATCGCCGTGCGGCCGCGAGCAGCGACCCCGAAGGCCTCAACAGCCTCGGCTACAGCTATGAAAACGGCCTCGGCCTGGACAAGAACCTCGACGAGGCGCGCAAACTCTACGAACGCGCCGCGGCCGGAGGCAATCTGTCGGCCATGAACAACCTCGGCATCATGTACTGGAACGGTACGGGCGTGCCGCAGGACTACGACAAGGCGAAACAGCTTTTCACCGCCGCCGCCCAGAAAGGCCATGCCCCTTCCATCAGCAATCTCGCGGTAATGTACGTGGAGGGACAGGGCGTGCCGCAGGACTATGCTGAAGCCCGGCGCCTCTATGAAATCGCCGCCAAGGCCGGTCTGACGAACGCGATGGTCGGCCTCGGCAACATCTATCATTCGGGCCTTGGCGTAACGCCGGACGAGGCCGCCGCCACCAACTGGTATCGGATGGCCGCGGAGCGCGGCAATACCGCGGCGATGCACGTCCTGGCGGCACGTTACGCGAGCGGCATCGGCGTTGCCAAAGACGCCGCCGCCAGCAAGCAATGGCTGGACAAGGCGGCGGCCGCGGGCGATACCGCCGCCGCGCGCATGATGGGCGATTTTGCCTTCAACGGCACGGGCAAACCGCAGGACCTCGCGGAAGCGAAACGGCAATGGGAAGAAGCCGCTGCCAAAGGTGACGCCGCGGCAATGTTCAACCTCGGTTGGCTCTATCGAAATGGCAAGGGCGTCGAAAAGGACCAGGCGGAAGCGCTCAAATATTTTCGCCGCGCGGCCGAAGCGGGCAACGTCGAAGGCATGGCTGCCCTCGGAGGGAGTTACGAGAACGGCCTGGGCGTAGGCAAGGACTTTGCCGAAGCAAAGCGATGGTTTACCGCCGCCGCCGAGAAAGGCAGCCCTGGCGGTCTCAACGGCCTCGCCAATCTCTATGCGAACGGCGAAGGCGTGCCGCAGGACTATGCGGAAGCCTTGAAGCTTTATCGTGAGGCTGCAGACAAGGGCGACGGCGCGGCGCTATTCAACCTCGGAACGTTGTATCGGTACGGCCGAGGCGTCGAGGCGAGCAAGGCGGAAGCGCTGAAATGGTATCAAGCCGCCGCCGAAAAAAATCACGCCAGGGCCATGCTTGTCCTCGGCGACATCTATGTGCGCGGCGACGGCGTCCCGATCGACGCTGGCGCGGCCTTGAACTGGTTTCAGCGTGCCGCCGAGGCCGGCGATGCGGAGGTCAAGCCCCTGGCAGAGATGGAACTCGGCTATAGCTACGAAACGGGCCGTGGCACGGCGCAAAACTACGAGCGCGCGAGGCACTACTACGAGCTTGCCGCGGCCTCCGGCATCGCCATGGCTCAGTTCGACCTGGCGCAGTTATATCGCCTCGGCCACGGCGTTGCGCCGGACATGGCGCGGGCCTTGAAGTATTATCGGCTGGCGGCCGATCAGGGAATGGCGACGGCACAGAATGCGATCGGCGTTACCTACATGCGTGGCCAGGACTTGCCGCAGGACTATGGCGAGGCGGCGAAATGGCTGCGCCGCGCCGCCGACCAGGGGCAAGCCAACGCCATGCACAGCCTCGGCACGCTCTACTTGGCCGGCCATGGCGTGCCGCGCGACCTGGTGCAGGCCTATGTCTGGTTCGCGCTCGCCGTCAAAAACTACCCGGCCTCCGAGCAGCATCGTGCCGCCGCCGTCGAGGTCCGCGATAGACTGGGCAAAGCCTTGTCGGACGCCGATCGCCGAAAGGCCGGGCAATTGATCGAGCAGTGGCGGGCGAAACCGGCCGCGCCGCCGCCGTCAGCCAGCCCCACCTCATAGGAGTGACCCGCATGCTCAAGAAAATCGGCATCGGCCTGGTGGTACTGATCGTGCTCGTTGCCGTCGGCGCCTACTTCCTGTTTTCCAACATCGATTCCATCATCAAGGCGGCGATCGAGAAATACGGCACCGCGGCAACCCAGGCGGAAGTCACCCTGGACAAGGTCAACCTGTCGCTCACCACCGGCGAGGGCGGCCTGATCGGCCTGAAGGTCGGCAATCCCAAGGGCTTCGCGACGCCAGACGCCATCGTCTGCGGCACCATCGACGTCAAGCTGGATACCAACTCGGTCACCGGCAGCGGACCGGTGCTGATCCACGAGATCACCATCGACAAGCCGGCGGTGACCTACGAGCGCACCGACAGCGGCAGCAACATCGACACCATCCAGCAGAACACCGCTGCCTATGCCGGCGGCGGCGGCAAGGCTTCGAGCGGCGGCGGCGGCCGCAAGGTGATCATCGAGAACCTCTACGTGCGCGACGGCGTGATCGGCATCAGCTACAGCCTGCTGCACGGCAAGACCCTCACCGCCCCGCTCCCGACCATCCATCTCACCAATATCGGCAAGAATTCCGGCGGCGCGACACCGGCCGAGGTGGCCGAGCAGGTACTCGGCGCCGTCGGCAGCGCCGCGAGCAAGGTGTCGGTCGCCACGCTGGAGAAGCAATTCGGCTCGCTCAAGGGCCTGGTCGGTGACCAGGTCAAGGGCGTGGTGCCAAGCGGCAGCAGCGGGGTTCCCAACGTCGGCGGCAGCGTCAAGAGCCTGCTCGGCAAGTAGCCCGACAAGGTTAAGATTTTCGCAAGCCCTGGCCACGTAGCATCGGTCCGACCTCGCACACACCGATGGCAGCGGAAGCGTTTGCGCAAAGGTACGGCAACGATCGAGCCGCCCAGGCCGGCGGCGGATGCTGCCCGGCCGGCGGCCCCGCCCAGGCATCCTGCGCGCCAGGACCTGCCGACGACGGCAGAACTGCTGGCGGCGGGCGGCGACAGCCGCATCCGCCTCGATCCCGAGCGGTCGGTGAACCAGTACGACCGCGCGCCGCGCCCCGACCCCGATGCCGCGGCCTTCGGCTCCGCCACCGCCTCGACCGTCTCGCCGGATGCCTTTGCCGCCGCCGAACGCTTGCGCGAGCGGCTGGCCTGGAGCGAGGGCCGCGTGCCCGCGCCGCTCACCTATGCACGCGAACTCGAGCGCATCCGCGCCCGCTTCC
>DATKQA010000514.1:0-2313 GCA_035523835.1 Candidatus Sulfotelmatobacter sp. | reverse complement strand
GCCATGAAGGCGGTGATCGTGCGCGAGATGAAGTTTCGTGACGGCATCGCCCACGCCGATGTCGACGAACTCGTCATGCAGGCGAGCCGCAGCGCCGACGCCAAGGAGGGCATGACCGCGCGGCTGGAGAAACGCCGGCCGAACTTCCAGGGCAAGTAAGGGCGGCGCGGCATGGCAATCCGCCTGGAGAAAGCCTGGCTCGCACTCGACGCGGCCAGCGTGCGCAAGCTGCCGGGGCAGCTCGGCGTCTACCAGATCGCCGAGGCCGACGGCACGATCGTCTATATCGGCTATGCCGGCGGCCGCTCCCTGTTCGGCCTGCGCAGCGAGATGGCGCGCTGGCTCGAGCGGCGCGAGGGCAAGCCGACCCGTTTCCGCTACGAAGTGAACATGCAATATATCTCGCGGCACCAGGAGCTGCTCATGCTGCATGTCGCCGACCACGGCGCCTTGCCGGCGGGCAATGCCGACATCGACCAGCGCAAGCTCGGTCGCCTCAGTCCGATTTGAACGAGAGGGTGCGGTCGTGGATCTGACATTGACGGACGAGCAACGGTTGATCGTCGACCAGGTGCGGCGTTTCGTGCGCGAGGAAATCGTGCCGCTGGAGGCGCACCTCGACCCGGATGCCAGCGAACTGCCGCGCGAGCATCGCGAGCGGCTGACCGACAAGGTCAAGGCCATGGGCTTCTACGGCCTCGACATCCCGCCGGAATTCGGCGGTCCCGGCATCGACCTGGTGACCCGCACGCTGATGGCGATCGAGATGGCGCAGCATCGCGCCGGCCTCTATGCGCCCTGCTACGGCGTATTCGGCGGCGCCGGCCTGGCGCAGCTCTACGAGGCCAACGAGGATCAGAAGCAGCGCTATCTCTATCCGACCTTGCGCGTCGAGAAACGCGGCTTCTTCGGCCTGACCGAACCGTCTGGAGGCAGCGATCCCGCCCGCGCCATCCAGACCAAGGCGGTCAGGGAGGGCAAGGACTGGGTGCTGAACGGCGCCAAGATCTTCATCAGCAACGCCGACAAGGCGGACTACGGCATCGTCTTCGCGCGCACCGACACGTCGGCCGGCCGTGGCGGCATCACCTGCTTCATCGTCGATACCGACATGCCGGGCTTCCATGTGCGGCGCGTGGTGCATACGCTCCGCTCGACGCATTATGCGACCGAGCTGCAGTTCGAGAACCTGCGCGTGCCGGAAGCAAACGTGCTGGGCCAGGTCAACAAGGGCTTCGCCATCGCCAACGATCGGCTGAGCCGCCAGCGCATCCCTTATGCCGCCGGCTGCATCGGCGTTGCCGTCAAGGCGCAGGAGCTGGCGATCGAGTATTGCAAGCTGCGCGAGACGTTCGGCGCGCCGCTGTCGACCCGCCAGGCGATACAATGGATGATCGTCGACAACGAGATCGACATCCGCACTGCGACCTGGCTGACGCTGGCCGCCGCCGACAAGGCCGAGCGCGGCGAGCCGTTCCGCACCGAGGCCGCCATGTGCAAGCTGGTGGCGAGCGAGGCCGGCGGCCGCGTGGTGGACCGCGCCATGCAGATCCACGGCGGCTACGGCATGACCAAGGACCTGCCGCTCGAACGCTGGTACCGCGAGATGCGCATCCGCCGCGTCGGCGAGGGCCCGAGCGAGGTGCAGCGCCTGATCATGGCGCGCGACCTCATCGGCGGCGCGTTCCATTGACGCGGCAGCAGGAAAGAGACCGCATGTCCAGCGCTTTCCCGAGCATCGCCGGCACGCCGCTTGCCGGCATCACCGTCATCGATTTCGGCCAGATCTACCAGGGCCCCTACGCCACGCTGCTGATGGCCAAGGCCGGCGCCAACGTCATCAAGGTGGAGCCGGTCACCGGCGAGCCGGCGCGCCAACGCGCCGCCGTCGGCAAGGGCGCCTCGCTGCCCATGGCGATGCTCAATTCCAACAAGCGCGCTATCACCCTGAACCTGAAAAGTTCGCGCGGCAGGGAACTGCTGAAGGCCATGGCGCGGCGAGCCGACGTGCTGCTGGAGAATTTCGCGCCGGGGGTGATGGACAAGCTCGGCGTGGGCTGGCCGGTGCTGCATGAGATCAACCCGCGGCTGATCTATGCCTCCGGTTCGGGTTACGGCCTTTCCGGGCCGGACCGCGACAGCCTGGCCATGGACCTGACCGTGCAGGCGGTCTCGGGCATCATGAGCGTCACCGGCTTCCCGGACGGGCCGCCGGTCAAGGCCGGCCCGACCCTGGTCGATTTCATGGGCGGCATACATCTTTACGCCGGCATCCTGACCGCTCTCTACGACCGCGACCGCAGCGGGGTGGGC
>DATKQA010000513.1:0-3685 GCA_035523835.1 Candidatus Sulfotelmatobacter sp. | reverse complement strand
CAGCGATGGCAAGGGCGAGGATCAGCGCGGCCATGGCCTGCCGGCCGTGCGCGCGTCCCGCCAGGCAGCGGCGGAGCGGCGTCAGCACGGCGAAGGCGGCGATCGGCGTCGCCGCCAGGCCCGCCACCAGCCCCGCCAGGGCATGCACCGCCGCAAAGCCGCCGTCGCTCCGGCGCCGGGCGGCGGCCCAGGCGGCAAGACGTGCCGCGCCGCCGCTGTCTTCGACCACCGCATGGACGACGGCGGCGGCGAGGACCACCAGGCCGGCCGATCCGACCGTATCGGCGAAGCCGGTGCCGAAGGCCTTGCCGACCAGGCTGATCGATTGTCCCGCCGCCAGGCCGAAGCAGGCGGCGGCGGCGAGGATGGCGAAGAAGCCATGCCAGCGGGCCCGGCCGATCAGCCCGGCCAGGGCGACGACGGCGAGCGCGAGCAGACAGAGATGATAGAGGGGCATCGCGGGTCGGCGGCGCTCCGGGGCGGGCTTGGCGGCAGGACAGGCTGCGGGTAGCGGTGCCTGCCTCGCCTGTCAACTGCAATCGGGCGTCGGCTGCGACACCACCGCATTTGAAAGCCGGGATGGCACTGGCTAGTCTGCCGCCGATGCGCGCCGCCCGATCCGTCCCGTTTCCGTCACGATGTCCGGGCGGCGTTCTCGTCGTCCTGCTGCTCGCGCTGTGCCTCGCGGCACCCGCCAAGGCCGCCGACGGCGACGCGTCCGGCGGCTTCGTGCGCATCGTCGGCAAGCGCTTCGTCGCGCCCGACGGCAGCACCTTCGCGATCAAGGGCATCGGTCTCGGCAACTGGCTGATGACCGAGGGCTATATGTTCAAGTTCACGCTGGCACGCTCGCCGAAGCAGATCGAGGCGCTGTTCGCGCGGCTGATCGGCCGGGCCGCGGCGGACCGCTTCTGGGTGCGCTACCGCGATACCTATATCGCCGAAGACGACATCCGCCTGATCGGGCAGGTCGGCTTCAATACCGTGCGGGTGCCGTTGCACTATGCGCTGTTCATGTCGGCGGACGATCCGCCACGCTTCGCGGGCCCGGGCTATGCGCTGCTCGACCGCTTGATCGGCTGGTGCCGCGCCGCCGGCCTCAAGGTCATCCTCGACCTGCATGCGGCGCCGGGCGGGCAGACCGGCGTGAACCACGACGACGGCACCGGCTTTCCCCTGGTCTTCTACGTGCCGAAATACCGCGCCGAGACGGTGGCGCTCTGGCGCCATCTCGCCGCACGTTATCGTGGCGAGACCACGGTGCTCGGCTACGATCTCCTGAACGAGCCGATCTCGCCCTATCTCGACACCGACTATTTGAATCCGCGCCTCGAGCCGCTCTATCGCGACATCGTCGCCGCCATCCGCGCGGTCGACCCGAACCATCCGGTGTTTCTCGCCGGGGCGCAATGGAGCACCAACTTCGCCGTGTTCGGGCGGCCCTTCGCCGGCAATGTCGCCTATACCTATCACGAGTTCTGGTCGAGCACGCGGCGCGATGCGATCCAGAAGTACGTCGATTTCAGCAACCGCTACGACGTGCCGGTGTTCCTCGGCGAATCCGGCGAACTGAACGACCGGTGGAACCGGGCCTTCCGCCGGCTGCACGAGCGCATGGGCATCGGCTGGTCGTTCTGGACCTACAAGAATCTCGACACGACCTCGACGGTGGTGTCGGTCGGCAAGCCGCCGGGGTGGGATGCCATCGTTGCCGCCGCCAACACGCCGCCGCAGGATTGGCGCGATGCCACGCTGCCAACGCAGGCGGCCGCCGCGGCGACGCTCGCCGCCTATCTCGACGCGATCGAGCTCCGCCACGCCACCATCGAGCGCGGCTATCTCCTCTCGCTCGGCCTGGCGCCGCCGGAATAGCCATGCGCTTCGGCCTCATGCTCGCCGCGGGTCTCGCCGCGTTCGCCGCCTTCGCGGCGTGGTTCTGGTTCGACCGTCCGGTGCCGGTGCCGGAATCCTGGTCGGGTCCCTTCGCCAGCGCCTCCTTCGCGCCCTATCGCCGCTTCCAGAGCCCGATCAACGACGACATTCCCTCGGAAGTGCAGATCGCCGCCGACCTCAAGGTGCTCAAGGGCCGGGTGCTCGGCGTGCGCACCTATTCCGTGCGCGACGGGCTCGATGCCGTGCCCAGGCTGGCGCAGCCGCTCGGCCTCAAAGTGACGCTCGGCGCCTGGCTCGGCGATATCCGCGATCCCCGGAACATCGCCAAGAACGACGAGGAGATCGCCACTCTGATCCGCCTCGCCAATGCCTATCCCGACACGGTGACGCGGGTGATCGTCGGCAACGAGGTGCTGCTGCGGCGCGATCTCACGCCGGCCCAACTGATCGGCTATATCCGCCGCGTCAAGGCGGCGATCCGCCAGCCGGTCTCCTATGCCGACGTCTGGGTGTTCTTTCTCAAGCACCCCGAGGTCGCGCGCGAGCTCGATTATCTCACCATCCACATCCTGCCCTATTGGGAGGACGAGCCGGTGCCGCTCGATCAGGCGGAGGCGCACATCATGCGCGCCGTCGGGGCCATCCGGCAGGCGTTTCCCGGCAAGCCGATCCTGATCGGCGAGATCGGCTGGCCCTCGCTTGGGCGCGACCGCGGCCCGGCGGTGGTCAGCACGGTGAACGAGGCGCGCTACCTGCGCCGAGTCGCCGAGATCGCCGCCCGCAATCACTTCGACTATAACATCGTCGAGGCCTTCGACCAGCCGTGGAAATCCTTGCTGGAGAACACCGTCGGCGCCGCCTGGGGCATCCTCGACGCCGAGCGCGAGCCGAAATTCGCCATGAGCGGGCCGGTGACCGAGGTGCCTGACTGGCCGCTGCGTGCCGCCGTTGCCATCGCGCTCGGCCTGGCGGCGACGGTCGCGCTCGGCCGCTCGCTCCCGTCCTTTGCCGCAGCGCTGACCTTCGCCCTCATGGCGCAACTGCTCGCCTGGGCGGCGGTGACGACGGGCTTTCACGTCGCCCTGGTGACCTTCCGCGCCTGGCAATTCCTCTGGGCCCCGTTCCGCGTGCTGTTGCCGCTCGCCTTCGCCATCGCGCTCCTTGCCCGCGCGGCGGCGCTGCTGGCCGGGCCGGCGGAGACCACGGCGCCGCCCCGGCGCGGCGGCCTGGCGCTGGCGGTGTTCTTCGCCCTCTATGCCGTGGTCTGGAGCTTCCTGCTCGCCTTCGACGGCCGCTATCGCGACATTCCCGACATCGATTTCGCGCTGCCCGCCACCGGCCTTGCCGCGCTGCTGCTGCTGCGCGCGGCATTGAGCTTGCGCCGCCGCCGCCGCATCGGGCCGGGGCTCGGCATCGCCGCCCTGCTGCCCGGCGGCTGGCTGAGCCCGCGCTCGTCGCTCTATCTCGGCATCGCGCTGGTGGCCGGCGCGGCGGCGTCACTGATCGGCGAAGGCTTCGCCATCGTCGGCGAGGATTTCGTGCGCGATCATCCGACCTTCGCCTTGCAGGCGCCGCTGGTGTTGCGCGCCATGGTGTCGAACCGCGAGATGCTGCTCTGGGCGGCCATGCAGCTCGTCATGGCGGCGCCGTTCCTGCTCGGCGGCGGCGAGCGGGCCGCGCGGGCATGAAAAAGGCCCCGGCCGCGTCCGGCCGGGGCCTTCGACGCTGCCGCCGGTGCGGCTATTTGCGGGCCGACATCGGCACGAAGCCGCGCTTGGTGGCGCCGGTATAG
>DATKQA010000512.1:0-2241 GCA_035523835.1 Candidatus Sulfotelmatobacter sp. | reverse complement strand
ATGGCCGCGCCCGAGCACGACGTTGACGACGCCGGGCGGGAAGATCTCCGCCATGGCGCGCGCGAGATGCAGCAGTGTGAGCGGCGTGTGCTCCGACGGCTTGATCACCACCGCATTGCCGCCGGCCAGCGCCGGGGCGAGCTTCCACGCCGCCATCATCAGCGGGTAGTTCCAGGGCGCGATGGAGGCGACGACGCCCACCGGGTCGCGCCGGATCATCGAAGTGTAGCCCGCCATATATTCGCCGGCGGCGAGGCCGGGCAGGCAGCGCACGGCGCCGGCGAAGAAGCGGAAGCAGTCGGTGATCGCCGGGATTTCGTCGCGCAGCATTGCGTGGCGCGGCTTGCCTGTGTTGCGCGATTCGAGCGTCGCCAGCGTTTCCGCTTCGCGCTCCACGGCATCGGCGAGGCGGAGCAGCAGTGCCGCGCGATCCGCCGGGGTGGTGCGCGACCAGGCGGGGAAGGCGGCGCGCGCGGCCGCGACCGCTGCATCGACCTGGTCGGCGGAGGCTTCGGGCAGGGCGAGCAGCGTGGCGCCGGTGGCGGGGTCGAGGATGGTCTCGGCCTCGCCCCCGCCCATCGGGAACGCGCCGCCGATCAGCATGGCCTGCTCCATCGCGCCTCTCCTGGCTCCCCTTTTTCCCGGTGGAACAGTGCCGCAGCCGGGGGGTGGGGGACCAGATCATAGTACGCCGGGAGAGGGATCGGAAAAAGCGATGGGGCAGGCCCCGGGGCAGAGCCGGCCTCGACGCTGATGTCGAGGAGCTGCCAATTCGCTCGGGGAGGTGTGGAGTCTGGACGTCGAACTTGGGCGGAGAGCCGGCTTTCAAGTCGAGGATGGTTTCCGGGCCTGAGGGGACGCGAGCGTCATCTCATCGCGGAACCCCGGCCGGTCGCGATGAAGCCTGGTCGTAACCCCGGTTCGACCCAATCCGCTTGGCAGAAACGCCTTATCCCTGAAATTCGCGAACGAATTTCAGGGATAAGCAGGCCATCAACTTATCAGCTTACTTGGCGTCCGCTTCAGACCCGAAATCTCAACGAATTTCGGTTCCGGGGCACTAGCCTCGCGCCGGCGGGACAGGAGCTGGCGGCGGGGGTGGCGGCGGAGCCGGCGGGGCCGCCTGGACCGGAGCCGGCGGCGGTGGCGGGGGCGGCTGCGATGCGCAGGCCGCGAGAAGTGCGACAGGGACCACGACGGCAGCCGCTACCGCACCACGGAACAGCCTACGACGGACCACTGTCTCGGAAACGGCGACCATCCGTTACTCCTGTTATTGTGCTGCTCGTAGACACGACAGATTTTAAGGGCAATTCTCTGCGGAGAGTCAAACCGTTAGTTGCAGGGCCGGCAAGGGTCAGGAATGGTACGAGCGTGCATGCCATGGCGGAAGGTCGGCTTCCGCCGCCGAGAGCCTTCGCGTTTCGCGCGATTTCGACAGTTCCGAGGCACCAGGATTGCAGGCGGACTCATCGCGCTGGTCGCGGCATGCGCGGTGACGGCGTGCGGCGCAGATCCGCCGCCGGACGTGGTCGCGATCGTGGCGCCGCAGCCCGACACAGAACTTCATGCCCGGATCGTCGCGCCCGACCTGATGGTCGCCGGTGAACGACTGAACGCCGCACTGCTCCGCCGTTTCTATGCGCGCCACGATTTCGAGCCGGTCTGGACGACCCGGCAATCGCAGGCGGATTCGCTGGTGGATGCCGTGCTGCGTTCCGGCGATCAGGGGCTCGACCCGAACCTGTTTCACGCCGACCTGCTGCGGCAGAGCGCGGCATTGCCGCCGCTCGATCGCGAATTGTTGTTGTCGGACGCCTTCCTGTCGTACGCGGATGCGCTGGCCCGCGGCGCCGTTCCGGTCGAGCGCCGAGGCGATGACGAGGTCCTGACGCCTGGGCCGATCGACGTGGCTGCGGTGCTCGACGAAGCGATCGAGAGCCCCGATCCGGGCGCGGCGATCGAGGCGCTGGCGCCGACGACCCCGACCTACCGGGCGTTGCGCCAGGCCTTGCAGCAGTATCGCGCGCGCGCGCAAGCCGGCGACACGGTTGCGGCGAGTCGGTTGCGAACGATCGAGGTCAACCTGGAACGCCAACGCTGGCTGCCGCGGCCGCTGCCGCCGGATCGGGCGTGGGTGAACGTTGCCGACCAGCGCCTCGTGCTTTACCGCGCCGATCGGCCGGTCTTCTCGACGCGGGTCGTCGTCGGCGAGGATGTCCGGTCGAAACAGAGCCCGGA
>DATKQA010000511.1:0-2488 GCA_035523835.1 Candidatus Sulfotelmatobacter sp. | reverse complement strand
GGCCGGCACGCCGGCGACGACCGTGACCACGGAAATCGCCAGCGAGGCGCCGGCTTCCTTCGGCGCCAAGAAGCTCGACCTGCCGCAGGGCAGCCGGCTGATCGAGATCCGCCCCGACGGCGACCGGCTGGTGTTGCGGGTGCGCCAGGTCGGCGGCAACGAGCAGCTCATCGTGATCAGCCTGGTCACCGGCGAGCGGCTCGGCATCATCGATCTCGGCGCCGGCGCGGCGACCGGGCCGAGCCCGGCCGTCAGCCAGAGCCAGGAATAGGCCGGGCCGGCCGGCGATGCTGCACTTGGCGCAGCCGCTATTGCGGCGCCTGGTCGAGGCCGGCGAGGCGGCCTATCCGGAAGAGGCCTGCGCCCTCCTGGTCGGCCGCGGCGGGATCGGCGACATCCGCCATGTCGAGCGGATCGAGCTTTCCGCCAATGTCGCCGACGACAGGCAGAGCCGCTTCGAGGTCGATCCGGGCCTCCGCATTGGGCTGGAGCGCGAGCTTCGCGGCGGCAGCCGGCGCATCGTCGGCGTCTGGCATTCGCACCCCGACGGCGCCGCGGCGCCCTCGGCGACCGATGCCGCCATGGCCTTCGAGCCGGACCTGGTCTGGCTCATCACCGCCGTGGCCGGCGGTCAGGCGGTGGCGAGTGCCGCCTTCGCCGTCAACGACCACGGGCCGGGTTTCCGCCCGCTGGCTTTGCTGTCCGATTGAGTTTGTGAGGTCTCCGTGGATTTCCGCAGCGACAACGTGACCGGCGCCTCGCCCGAAGTGATGGCGGCGCTCGCCGCCGCCAATGCCGGCAGCGTCTCCTCCTACGGCGCCGACGACCTCACCCAGGGCCTCGCCAAGGCCTTCGCGCGGCTGTTCGAGACCGACCGGCTGGCGGTGTTCCCGGTCGCCACCGGCACGGCGGCCAACGCGCTGGCGCTGGCGCAGCTCGTGCCGCCGCACGGCGCCGTCTGGTGCCATCGCAACGCGCATATCGAGGAGGACGAGTGCGGCGCGCCGGAATTCTACAGCGGCGGCGCCAAGCTGATGCTGCTCGACGGCGCCGGCGGCAAGCTGGCGGCCGGCGACCTGGCGGCGCGGCTCGCCGCCTATCCCTTCGGCGTCGAACATCACGTGCAGCCGGCCGCGCTCAGCCTGAGCCAGGCGACGGAAAGCGGCACCGTCTATACCGCCGCCGAGCTTGGAGCCCTCGCCGAGGCCTGCCGCCGCCACGGCCTGGCGCTGCATGTCGACGGCGCGCGCTTCGCCAATGCCGTGGCCCATCTCGGCGCCAGCCCGGCCGCGCTCACCTGGCAGGCCGGCGTCGACGTGCTCTCCTTCGGCGCCACCAAGAACGGCGCGCTGGCGGCGGAGGCGGTGGTGTTCTTCCGGCCGGAACTGGCCGAGGGCTTTCTCTACCGGCGGAAGCGCGCCGGGCACCTCTTCTCCAAGATGCGCTTCCTGTCGGCGCAGCTTGCCGCCTACCTGCACGACGACCTCTGGCTCCGCAACGCGCGCCATGCCAATGCCATGGCGGCGCGGCTCGCCGCCGGCCTCGCGGCGCTGCCCGGCGCCGCCCTCGCGCATCCCTGCCAGGCGAACGAGGTCTTCGTCACCCTGCCCGAGGCGGCCATCGCCCGGCTCGAGGCCGACGGCTTCCGCTTCCACCGCTGGGGCGCCGCCGGCGCCGGCACCATCCGGCTGGTCGCCGCCTTTAACACCGAGGCCCGGGCGGTCGATGCGCTGCTCGCCGCGGCGCGGGCGGCACTCGCCGGCAGGGCGGCCGCAGCGCCATAGCCGCAACAGCCCCGCCGACAAAGTGCTTGCCAGGGCGGGCGGCGCTGGCTATCTCTGAGGCCCTTCCCGGCCATGTCCCCATCGTCTAGTGGCCCAGGACGGCGCCCTCTCACGGCGCAAACAGGGGTTCGACTCCCCTTGGGGACGCCAGCCGTGCCGTGGAATCCGCGACCTCTGGTTTTCAGCTCGCCCTGCGCGACGGCATGAGCGGCAGGTCCAGCTCCACGCGGTCGTGCATCACCTTGGGCGTGATGCGGCCGCGCTCGCCGCGTTCCAGGCGGACCAGGCCGTAGCCTTCCATGGTCCTGAGCGTGCGCGAGAGGTTGGACTTGGCCTTGCCGGTGATCCGCGCCAGCTCGTCGAGGGAGCCGGGCGCTTTCTCCGCGATGACCCGCAGCAGCTCGCGATTGCCGGCCGACAGGACTTTGGCGAAGGACTCGGTCGAAGTGAACCAGACCTTCGGCTCGTCCGCGGCAATCCGCCGCGCGCCACGCGCCACGGCCATGGTGTTGGCTTTCATCTCGTCGTAGCTGGCGATGCCGACCTTCAGCGTCGTCATGGGATCACTCCTCTTTCCCGCAGCAGCGTGTCCACGGTCGCCCAGAAGTCTGCGAGAAGGGTTGCAGCGTCCCGGTACTCGTAGGGCCTGATGCTCCGCAGCCGGTGGCGATGGTCCTGCGGTTCACCGCGCTTCTGCCGGCCGA
>DATKQA010000510.1:0-7080 GCA_035523835.1 Candidatus Sulfotelmatobacter sp. | reverse complement strand
CGTGCGGAACTCGGAACCTCCAATCAACCAGCTTCACTTTCCCGCCCCGGCGCTGAACACCGGCTTGCCGTCGGCGCTCTTCACCTCGGAAGCCCAGGTCTTTTCCACCAGGGCGATCACGCTCGGCGGCATCGGCACGTAGTTCAGGTCCTCCGCCATCTTGCCGCCGTTGCGATAGGCCCAGTCGAAGAACTTGAGCACCTCGTGGCCGACCTCCGGCTTGTCCTGCTGCTTGTAGAGCAGGATGAAGGTCGAGGCGGTAATCGGCCAGCTTTCGGCGCCCGGCTGATTGGTCAGCAGCAGGTAGAAGCCGGGCGCCTTGGCCCAGTCGGCGTTGGCCGCGGCGGCCTGGAACGCGACGGCGGTCGGGCTGACGAACTTGCCGGCCGCGTTCTGCAACTGGATGACGGCGAGCTTGTTCTCGACCGCATAGGCATATTCGACATAGCCGAGCGAGCCGTTGATCTGCTTGGCGTAGTTGGCGACCCCCTCGTTGCCCTTGGCGCCGACGCCGACGGGCCATTGCAGCGAGGCATTGACGCCGACCTTGTCCTTCCACTCCGGGCTGACCTGGGCCAGGTAGTTGGCGAAGTTGAAGGTGGTGCCGGAACCGTCGGAGCGGTGCAGCACGTTGATCTGCAGGTCGGGCAGCTTGAGGTCGGGATTGAGCTTGGCGATCGCCGGATCGTTCCACCTGTCGATCTTCTTCAGATAGATGTCCGCCAGCACCGGACCGGTGAGCTTCATCTGCCCGGGGCCGACGCCGTTCAGATTGACCACCGGCACCACGCCGCCCATGACCATGGGAAACTGGATCAGGCCGGCCTGGTCCAGATCCTTCGGCTCGAGCGGCGCATCGGAGGCGCCGAAATCGACGGTCTTGGCCTTGATCTGCTTGATGCCGCCGCCGGAGCCGATGGACTGGTAGTTCAGGCCGATGCCAGTCGCCGTCTTGTAGGCATCGGCCCATTTGCCGTAGATCGGATAGGGAAAGGTGGCACCGGCACCGGAGATGTCGGTGGCATGGGCGGCCGCGGCGGCCAGACTCAGCGCCGCGCCGACGACCAATGCCTTGATGAAACGACCGCTCATCGATGCCCTCCTGCGATCTTCGACCCAAGAGCCCCGCCGTCAGGCTTCGCGCGGATTGGCGCAGTGCCACGCGACCTTAGAGGCGGTTTGTTGCGGATCGTCTGCAGATTGGCGACGACAATAAGAACTTTCTGTTGCCGATTTATGACAGGACAGCCTGCCCTGGGCGGATCGGCGAACTCCAGGTAAACCCTTATGTCACAATGATATTTCAGTCACCGAAATAGGCCTTCGCGCGGCGCAGCAGGCGTTCCCGCTCGGCTCGGCTGCCGAGCGGGAAACGGTCGAAATCGCCCGTGGTGCGCAGGTCGGCGAAGAGCCCCGCCGGATCCTCGTGAAAATGCAGGACCGCGCGGGACTTGCAATAGAACACGCCGCGCGAGCGCTCGGTCAGCGCGCCCAGCCGCCGGATGGCCGCGAGCAGTCCCTCCAATTGGTCCAGGGCTTCCGCCCCCGCATGTTTCATGGCCGCATGATGCCATAACTTTCCGGCGTGGCCTGCCTGCAGTCTTGCAGTTTGACAGCCGTGCGACCCTCCGCTGCAATCGGCCGGGACGAACGACGACACGGCAAGCGAGGAAACGCCATGCAATACGACCTGAAGATCACCGGCGGCACCATTGTCGATGGTACCGGCAGCCAGGGCTTCGCCGGCGACGTGGGCATCCGGGACGGCAAGGTCGTGGCGCTGGGCGGAGCGCCAGGCGAGGCACGCGAAACCATCGATGCCCGCGGCAGGATCGTGGCGCCCGGCTTTGTCGACATCCACACCCACTACGACGCCCAGGTGCTGTGGGATCGCTCGCTCTCCATCTCGCCCTGGCACGGGGTGACCACGGTGGTGATCGGCAATTGCGGCTTCGGCGTGGCGCCGACGCGGCCGCAGCATCGTGAACTGATCATGCGCACGCTGGAAAAGGTCGAGGGCATGAGCCTGGAGGCGTTGCGCCAGGGTCTCGGCCTGGATTGGCCGTTCGAGAGCTTCCCCGATTATCTTGACGCGGTGGAGCGGCGGGGCGCGGCGATCAACCTTGGCGTGCTTGCCGGCCATACGCCGATCCGCCTCAACGTCATGGGCGAGGAGGCGGTGCGGCGCGCCGCCAGGCCGGAGGAGGTCAAGGCCATGCAGCGCATCGTGCGCGAGGCGGTCGAGGCGGGCGCCATCGGCTTCGCCACCAGCCATGCCAGCACGCACCATGGCTATGACGGCAATCCCGTGCCGAGCCGGCTCGCCGAGGTAAGCGAGATCGACGCGCTGGTCGGCGCCATGGCCGAGGCGGGGCGCGGCGTGATGCAGGCGACCATCGGCAAATCGCTGTTCTTCGATGAGTTCGCCGCCATCACCAAGCGCCACGGCGTGCCGGTCACCTGGACCGCCATGCTCGCCGGCATCGCCGGGCCCGGCTCGCACCGCCGCCATCTCGAACGCTCGCGCCAGCTCATCGAGGTCGAGGGGCTCAACATCATCCCGCAGGTGTCCTGCCGGCCGCTGATGTTCGATTTCGACTTCGACGCGCCCTTCCCCTTCGAGATGCGGCCGCTGTTCAAGCGGACCATGCAGACCGACCGGGCCGGGCGGCGCGCCATCTATGCCGATGCGGCCTTCCGCAAGGCCTTCAAGGAGGATGTCGGCCGCGACGCCGAGCGCACGGCGCTGGCCGGCTGGGTCGACCGCTGCGTCATCTCCATCGCGCCGACCGACCGCTCGCTGGAGGAGCGGCCGCTCACGGCGGTTGCCGCCGAGCGCGGCGTCGATCCCGTCGACCTTGCCCTCGACCTCAGCCTGGCTTCGGACTTTGCCGCGCGTTTCCGCATCGCGCTGGTCAATTTCGAGGAGAACGAGGTGGCGGAGCTGCTGCAATTCCCCGGCGCCGTGGTGGCGCTGTCGGACGCCGGCGCTCATGCCAGCCAGCTCTGCGACGCCTGCTATGCCACCTATCTCCTCGGCCATTGGGTGCGCGAGAAGGGCGCCTTCAGCATCGAACAGGGCGTCCACATGCTGACCGGCAAGCCGGCCGCGGTCATGGGCATCAGGGATCGCGGCCGCCTCGCCGCGGGCACGCCCGCCGACGTGGTGGTCTTCGACCCCACGACCATCGCCGCCGGCCAGCTTCGCCGGGTGCACGACCTGCCCGGCGGCGCCGACCGGCTGGTCGCCGAGGCGACCGGCATCGATGCGGTGATCGTCAACGGCGTGACCATCCGCCGCCAGGGCAAGGATATGCTCAAGGCCGACGGCAAGCTGCCCGGCCGGGTGCTGCGCGGCGGCGCGGCGGCCTGATCGCCGGCAAGGCCGCCTGGCGCGCCGGGCCGTCAAAGTGATCGTGGTTACCAAAAGGTTTGCAACAGCGCCGGCCGTGACGATGGTTACTGCAGTTTCTTATAGGTCGTTATATATCTGTTAAACATAGGGCGTGGGGGCCGTGGGCCCCGCAAGCCGAGGGGATCGCCATGTACGACTACACCGCCGCCGGCCCGATCAGCACCACCAAGAATCCCTTGCTGGAAAGCATCATCGTCTGCCTGTTCGGCATCCTGGTTCTGATAACCCTGTAAATACAGTGCCTTACTATATCACCCCGCAAGCGCGTTCGGCCGGCGCCAAAGTCTGGACTAGGACCGTGAGACGGACCGCGGTCAACCGCGAACCGGCAGCGCTCCAGGCCGCCGGTCCGAAGGTGAAATCGGGCCGCTCCCGCCAGCCGCGCGCCGCCCGGAGGTGGCGCAGGATGCTACCGATCCACCCCAAGAAGGCCATGCGTGGCGGATTGCTGCGCCGGACCTGGTGCACCAGGCCGTAGCGGCACGGGTCTGTCGCCTGTTCGGCGGCAAAGGTAGCGAACAGGCGGTCGAAACCGATCGGCACGCCACCGTAATTGCGATCCAGATAGGCCCGGATTGACAGCGTGATGCCTGCGGCGATGCGACGGCGTGCGCCCCCGTCAGAGGCAAATATATAGATAGACTATATACCGGCGCGCGGCGAGCGGAATCCCGAATTAGGAGTTGCGGGCCGGCCGCGGCGCTTTGACTATGCGACTCGCCAAAAAGCAGATGGGGACTTTGGTGCATGCGTAAATCGTCGAGCCGGGCGTCACCGGAGGATTGTGCCGATGCGGTCCTGGACTGCCTCAGGCTCACAGCGCGCTTCCTGATCAGCAGCGCGCGCGGCAGCACCGCCGGCTATCAGCTCACGCCGCCGCAGTTCCGCGTGCTGGACTACCTGAGAAGCAATCCTGGCGCCTCGCTCTCCGAGGTCGCCGACCATCTGGGAGTGCGCCAGCCGACTGCCTCGGTCACAGTCTTCCGCCTGGTGCGCGACAAGCTGGTGCGGCGCACCACCGACCCGGCGGAGCGGCGGCGCATCGCGCTCAATCTCACCGACCAAGGCAGCAAGCTGATCGGCGAGACGCGCTCGGCGCTGCGGCGACGCCTGTCCAGCATGCTGACCGAGATCAAGCCGAACGACCTCGCGGACCTGGCCGCCGGCCTCGCCGTGCTGAACACCGCCCTGGCGCAGCACTCGGCCTGAGGCCCGCGCCGCTTCGCCCGTCAGTCGCCGAGCGGCAGCACCTCGTCGAAGCGGCGGAAATCGACGGCACGACGGCCGTCGTCGGTCCAGCCGAGAATATCGACGAAACGCGCATTCCAGCGCAGATCCTCGGCGACGAAGGAATGGCGGGCATGGATCGGCTGGGCGAAGGTCTCGTCGATGCCGGTCAGGGTGACGACGATCTCGATTTCTCCGGCGGCGATCTCCTGCGGGCTGCGGCCGAAGAGCGGGCTCGCCTCGTCGATCGGGTGCAGCACGGTCCAGGTCAGGGCAAAGACCGGATTGCGGCCGCGCGCCAGCTTCAAATCATGGAAGCGGCGCATGAGCCGGCCCTCGACGGTGGTTTCGTTCTGCACCATGGCGACGCTGATCTGCGCTTCCAGGATCTGGTTGTGCCGGCGGTTGGCGGCACGGAACATCAGGGTCGGGATGCCCTCGTAGGGGCCGATCACGGCAACGCTGGAGAACAGCACCCGCGCCGTCGGGCGCGAGAAGCGGGCGAAGACGATGCCGGCGAAGACCGCGACGCTCATCATGCCGAACAGCGCCTCGAGCGTCATCACCGCGTTGGCATAGAAGGACTGCGGGTACATCATGCCGTAGCCGATGGTGGCCAGGGTCTCGACGCTGAAGAAGAAGGCGTCGCCGAACGAGCCGGGCCGGGCGTTGCCGATGCCGCGGAGGTCGACGAAGTAAAGCCCGGCGAAAATGAAATTTACCGCCAGGTAGAGGGCGGCCAGCATGAGGAAGAAGCGCGGCCAGGTGAGCTGCAGCAGCCAGTGATAGGGATCGCGCCAGTCGCGGCCGGCCCCGATGCGCACGACGTCGTCGCCGCCGCTGCGGGCGACCAGGCGCGCGATCGGCCGCTTCGCCGGCTGCTCGTTCACGGCGTCGCCGCTCGAATGCTGTTTTGAATCGGCCGCATCGCCCCTACGATAGCCGAAGCGGCCGGATTGGCATAATGGCATCGGGGCGGGAGCATGGCTGATGACTAGCGGGACAGAGTCGCCGGCATCCGGTGGCGGACCGATTCGACTGGCGCTGCTTTCCGACCTGCATCTCGATATCCGCCGGCGGCACCTGCTGCGCGACGGCATGACGGCGGAGGCAGCCGATGCCGCCATGGCGGCGCTGCAGGAGACGGTGAGGCAGGCCTCCGCCGCGGCCGATCTGGCGCTCGTGCTCGGCGACGTCTGCGAGGGGCCGGCCAGCCTGGCCTGGGTGACGGCAACGTTCCGCGACCTGCCGGCCCTCTATGTCTCGGGCAACCACGAATTCTACCGCTACGACCTGACCGAACTGCCGCACGCTCTTGCACGGCAGGCCTCGGCGAGCGGCAACGTGCGCTTCCTCGACAACACGACGGCGGAGTTCGCCATCCGCGGCCGCCGCCTGCGCGTGCTCGGCGCCAC
The DNA here is from genome assembly GCA_035523835.1 of Candidatus Sulfotelmatobacter sp. Classification (GTDB taxonomy): domain Bacteria; phylum Pseudomonadota; class Alphaproteobacteria; order Ferrovibrionales; family Ferrovibrionaceae; genus DASQHM01. The sequence continues at coordinate 1,023 of DATKQA010000510.1, read as the reverse complement.
GCTCTGGACCGACTATGCGCTCTACGACGGCACGCCGGCGCGGGACAGCATGGAGCTTGCCGCCGCGCGCATGTACGACCATCACCGCATCGCCTTTGGCGCCGGCAAGATCTTCCAGCCCGACGACGCCCTGGCGCTGCACCGGCGCGCCGCCGCCTGGCTCGAGGGCGAACTTGCCCGCGCTTTCCCCGGCACCACCATCGTGGCGACGCACCACGCGCCCTCGCCGCGCTCGATCGAACCGCGCTTTCAGGGCGACCGCCTGTCGCCGGCCTTCGGCTCCGATCTCGAATGGCTGATGACGCGCTATCGCCTGCCGCTCTGGCTGCACGGGCACACGCACTACAATGTCGACTATCACGTCGGCGAGACCCGCGTCGCCAGCCACCAATGGGGCTATCCGCACGAGGGGCCGCCGCTCGGCGTGAAGATCGTGGAAATCTGACAGCAGGAGGAAGCGCACATGAGCGCGGGCCAGGCACAGCCGAAAGTCTTCATCGACAACGAGCGGGTGATCGTCACCGAATGGCGCTTCAAGCCGGGCGACGCCACCGGCCATCACCGCCACGGCCACGATTACGTCGTCGTGCCGCTGACCACCGGCAGGCTGCGCCTGGTCGAGCCGGACGGCACGCGCGAGGCGACGCTGACCCGGGGCGTGCCCTATTTCCGCAACGTCGGCGTCGAGCACGACGTGATCAATGCCAACGATTTCGATTTCGCCTTCATCGAGATCGAGATCAAGTGAGCTGGCGCCAATTGCCGGCCGCCTGGCATTTCCGCCGCCGCAGCCGGCGTCTAGGATGACGGTGTCACTCTCGCATGGAAGCTCTGCCATGGCGCTCGAACTCAGGCCCAACTGCGAATATTGCGACCGCGACCTGCCGCCCGACAGCGCGCTCGCTCGCATCTGCAGCTTCGAATGCACCTTCTGCGCCGAGTGCGTGGAGAAGCAGCTTCACAACGTCTGCCCGAACTGCGGCGGCGGCTTCGCGCCGCGGCCGATCCGTCCGCTGCGGGAAT
>DATKQA010000509.1:0-2394 GCA_035523835.1 Candidatus Sulfotelmatobacter sp. | reverse complement strand
GGGAGGACGGCCATGGGAAGTTTCTTCGCCAATCGATGGTGGATCGTATTCGCCTGTGCGTGCGGCCTCCTGGTCGGAGCCGGCTCGATCCTCATCTTCTCGTTCGGCGTCTTTCTCAAGCCCGTCACCACGGACCTCGGCATCAGTCGCGGCGACCTGTCCGCGGGTCTGGCCATCAGCGCCTGGTTCGTGGCCGCGGCCTGCCCGATCGTCGGCTACCTGATCGATCGCTTCGGCACGCGGCGGGTCATGATGCCGGGCATTGTGTTGTTCGCGCTGGCGGTGGCGAGCTTCGGGCTCATGCAGCCCAATTCCCTGCTGCTTGTCTATGCCATCTTCTGCATCGCCCACTTCATCAGCGGCGTGCAGACGCCGATCCCGTACGCCGCAGTGATAGCGCACTGGTTCGATCGCCAGCGCGGCCTTGCGCTCGGCATCGCCACCGCCGGCGTCGGGCTTGGCGTCGCGCTCATTCCGCAGCTCGCGGCCTTTCTCATCCGGCACTTTGGCTGGCGCGATGCCTATTTCGGGCTGGGCGTGACCGTCGTCGTGCTCGCCTTTATTCCGGTCGCGCTGTTCGTGCGGGAACCGCCGTGGGCTGGCGCCGCCAAGAGCGAGCGGCATGCCGACGCAACCGCGGCCTTGCCGGGGATCGGCGCCGCGGCGGCGCTCAAGACCGGCAATTTCTGGACGCTGTCGATCGCGTTTTTCCTCGGCGTCCTGGCGATCAATGGCACGATCGTTCACGTCGTCGCGCTGTTGACCGATCGCGGCATGGCGCTGCAGGTCGCGACCGGCGCGCTCTCGATCGCCGGTCTGGCCATTATCGTCGGCCGCATCATCTGCGGCTGGTGTCTCGATCGCTTCTGGGGTCCATACGTTGCCGCCTGCTTTTTCGCGCTGCCGATGATCGGAATTGCGCTTCTTGGCAGCGGCTGGGCCTATCCGATCCCGCTGATCGGCGCCGGACTCTGCGGCGCCGGCATCGGCGCCGAAATCGACCTGATGGCGTTCTTCGTCAGCCGCTATTTCGGCCTGAAGGCCTACGGCAAGGTCTATGGGCTGATGTTCATGCTGTTCAATCTCGGCACCGGATTCGGTCCGGCGTTGAGCGGGGCCGCATTCGACCACTTCCACGCCTACACCCAGATCTTCGCCGTCTATGAGGTGGCGCTGGCGGTCACCTGCGCGCTGCTGGTTCGTCTCGGCCCATACGCCTACCCGGCGGTGCGGCACTTCCCGACCGAGCTGCCGACTGCGGCATAACAACATCCGGATTTCGCTATCATGACAAGTTCGCCGATGCAGCCGCCCGTCCTGTCGCTCGCCGAGCGCGCCCGCCGCTGGGCGAGCGTGCGCCAATTGATGCGCGAGCGCGGCCTTGCCGGCCTGCTGGTCGCCGGTTTCCGCGCCCGCGAGGCCTACGAAACCTATATCAGCGACGATTACAACGAAGGCTGCGTGATCTTCCCGCTCGAAGGCGATCCGGTCGTCATCACCTGGGCGTACTTGCGGGTGATGCGGGCGCGCTGGTCGGCCGAACGCGGCGCCAAACTGTGGGTCGACGATTATCGCGTGGCGACCAGCGGCGCCGGCGTGGCCGAAGTCTTGCGCGAAAAGCGCCTGGGCGAAGGCAGTCTCGGCGTGGTCGGCCTGCGTTCGCAGGCGCCGACCGAAATCTACGGCGCGATCCCGGCCAATTTCTGGGAGGAACTGACCGCAGCGCTCCCCAATGTGCAGTGGACGGACATCTCCGAAGAGTTCAGCCACCTCATGCTGGTCAAGAGCGACGAGGAACTGGCGCAGGTGCGTTACGCCGCCCGCGCCGCCGAGGCGGCCTGCAAGGCGATCGCCGAAGTCGCGGCGCCGGGCGTCGGCGAGGAGGTCGTCTTTGCCGAGGCGACGCGCGAGATGCTGCGGCACGGCATCGGGCTGCGTTACCCGGCGATCGTGATGAACTCGGGCCCGCATACGCTGTCCTGGGGCCCGCCGCGCTGGACCTCAAGTGGCGAGGCGCCGCGCGTCCTGCAGCGCGGCGACCTCCTGCAGATGGAGCTGATGCCGATGTGCGGCAACCAGGAAATCCAGGTGCAGATGACGGTGGCGCTCGATCCGCTGGACGACACCAGCAAAAGGTGCGAGCGCGTGGCGCTTGCCTCCTACGCCGCCGCCCTCAAGGCGATCAAACCCGGGATCCCGTTCGGCGAATTGCTGGCCGCCATGGAGGAGCCGCACCGCGCGGCCGGCTGCTGGGGCTACACGCCGCTTTTTCACTCGCTCGGCCCGCACTTTCTCGCCGGCCGCACCCAGGTCAACATCGACCAGGCCAACCTCAACGTCCGCTTCGTCGGCGCCAACGCGGCGCGGCAGCGGCACGGCGTCCTGCAGCCCGGC
>DATKQA010000508.1:0-9090 GCA_035523835.1 Candidatus Sulfotelmatobacter sp. | reverse complement strand
CCTCGACATTCACCTGGAACAGGTTGCGCAGGTCGTAGAGCGACGGGCAGGTCTGGCCGAGCAGCCGCTGCTGCTCCACCGAGGCCGGCTCGGTGTCGCCCTGGGTGACGATCAGGCGGCGCAGCACGCCGCGATATTCGCCCGGCACCTCCTGCCAGGCCGGCTCGCCCATGTGGTCGCCGAAGTTCACCTTGCGGCCGGCCTCCGGCTCGGCCAGGAAAATGCCCCAGCGATAGTCCGGCATCTTGACGTAGCCGAAGGTGGCCCAGCCCTGCGCATCGACCGAGGTGGCGGTGCGCAGATAGACGTCGCTCGCCTGGAAGCCGGCCGGCCCCATGTCGGCCCACCAGCTCTGGAACTTCGGCTGCCACTCCTCGAGGGCGCGCTGCAGCCGGCGGTTCTCCGACAGATTGACGTTGTTCGGGATGCGCTCGATATAGTCGATGGCCATCACACCCTCCTGCGGTCGAATTCGGCCCGCTGGCCGGTTCCATAGAGTTTCAGCGCGCCCTTGTCGCCGACCGCGTTGGGCCGCTGGAAGATCCAGTTCTGCCAGGCGGACAGGCGGGCGAAGATCTTGCTTTCCATCGTCTCCGGCCCGGCGAAGCGGAGCGAGGCTTCCATGCCGGTCAAGGCATCCGGCGAGAAGGCGGCGCGCTCTTCGATGGCGAGCCTGACCTCGTCCTGCCAGTCGATATCGTCGGGGGTGAAGGTGGCGATGCCGGACTCCTCCGCCGCCGCGGCATCGAGATCGTCGCCGATCGCCTGCTTGAGTCCCTCCACCCGCTCCGGTTCGTCGAAGCAGCGCGCCTGCAGCCGGCTCAGGCCGTGCACCATGGGATAGCGGCCGAAATTCATCTCGGTCAGACGCACCCGCGGCGGCGGCCGGTTGTCGCCCTCGAACTGGCCGTCCAGCATGTAGCTGCGATCGGCGGCAAGCGCGAGTTCGAGCAGCGTGCCGCAGAAGCAGGAACCCGGCTCGATCAGGGCGAAGAGCGAGCGCGAGGTCACGTCGAGCCGCTTCAGGGTGCGCTTGAGATAGAGCACGATCTCGCGCACCAGCCAGTGCGCCGCGTGATCGATGAGCGCGCGGTCGTAGGCTTCCACCAGGTCGGCGTCGCCCTCGGTGCGGAACACCCAGGTGCTGACGCTCTCCTCGTTGGCGCGCAGATGCAGGATCACGTCGTCGAGCTCGCGGGCAAACTGCAGGGGCCAGAAATCGGCGCCGAGCGCCTGGATCTCGGCGACGCTCTGCGGCGCCGGCCGCTGCGGTCCGCGCACGGTGATCTCGGCGGCGGCGCGTGCCCGATCGATGACGACGGCGACATGATCGTAGGCCAGGCGGTCCGCCGAGCTTTCTCGCCGCAGCGGCGGCAGTCTCACGCCTTCCGCATCGGCCGGACGGTCGGATTTCGCCGCCAGCATCGCGGCCCGCCGATCGATCGTCTCCTGCCAGCGCGAGCGCGGCACCACCTCGTCGACAAGTTGCCAGTCGACGGCGCGCTTGCCGCGCACGCCTTCCTCGGTCGCGCAGAAGAAATCGGCCCGGTCGCGACGCACCTTGCGCTTGTCGACCAGGCGGGTGAGGCCGCCGGTGCCCGGCAGCACCGCGAGCAGCGGCACTTCCGGCAGCGACACCGCCGTCGCGCCGTCGTCGGCCATGATGATCTTCTCGCAGGCCAGCGCCAGTTCGTAGCCGCCGCCGGCGCAGGCGCCGTTCACCGCGGCGAGATAGGCCTGGCCGGAATGCGCCGAAGCGTCCTCGATGCCGTTCCGCGTCTCGTTGGTGAATTTGCAGAAATTGACCTTATGGGCGTGGCTCGACTGGCTCAGCATGCGGATGTTGGCGCCGGCGCAGAAGACGCGGTCCTTGGCCGAGGTGACGACCACGCACCTGACCTCGGGGTGCTCGAAGCGCAGCCGCTGCACGGCGTCGTAGAGCTCGATATCGACGCCGAGGTCATAGGAATTGAGCTTCAGTTCGTAGCCCGGCGCCAGCCCGCCGTCCTCGGCCACGTCCATCGCCAGGGTGGCGACCGGCCCGTCGCAACGCAGTTTCCAATGGCGGTATTTCGCCGGCTCGGTGCGAAAGTCGATCATGTCGTATCCACCCTGCATGCTTGATTAAATGCATTATAATGCATGTGTCGACATTGGCAAGCACTATTTTGCACTAAACAGTAAAGCCCGGCTCTCCGGCGGACTTGCCGCGCTCGCGGGTGTATCCTAGCTCGGTTGATGTAGGTGATGCAGGCCGCGGCAGTGACGACCGATGGCCGGATCAGGCTCATCGGTGCGACAGGTCGGCGGCCCGCGAACAGAATCCGGGAGGAAGACCATGAGCACCATCCGCAATCCCGTGGAATGGACCTTCGCCCAGGTCCGCGACGCCTCGGCCGTTGTCGGCTCCACCGCCCGCGCCATCGGCCATATTCCCGATGACGTGCGTGCCGCGCGCCCGGTGGTACGGCGCATCGCCGTCGCCGATCTCGGCGAGGTGTTCCGCGCCGGCTTCCAGGATTTCACCGCCAGCCGCGCCGACGTGGTGCTGCTCTGCGTGATCTATCCGGTGGTCGGCCTGATCCTCGGCCGTCTCGTCTTCGGCGGCGGCATGCTGCCGCTCCTGTTCCCGCTGGCTTCGGGCTTCGCCCTGGTCGGGCCCTTCGCCTGCATCGGCCTCTACGAGATGAGCCGGCAGCGCGAACAGGGTGGCGAGGTCAATTGGGCGCATGCCTTCGATGTCTTCCGCTCACCCGCCGCCGGTGCGGTCGGCGGCCTCGGCTCGCTGCTGGTCGCGGTGTTTCTGCTCTGGCTGATTGCCGCGGCGGTGATCTTCAACCTGACGCTCGGGCCGCAGCCGCCGGCATCGCTCGCGCTCTTCGCCCATGACGTACTGACCACCCAGGCCGGCTGGGCCATGACCGTCATCGGCATCGGCGTCGGTTTCCTCTTCGCCGTCGTCGCCATGGCGATCAGCGTCGTCTCGTTCCCGCTGCTGCTCGACCGGCACGTTTCGCTCGGCACCGCCATCTGGACCTCGGTGCGCGCGGTCGCCGCCAACCCGGCGCCCATGGCGGCCTGGGGCGCCATCGTCGCCGCCGCGCTGCTCGCCGGCTCGGTCCCGGCGCTGCTCGGCCTGGTCGTGGTCATGCCGGTGCTCGGCCATGCCACCTGGCACCTCTATCGCAAGCTGATCCCGCGCTGAGCCATCGCGCTTGCCGGCCTCCGCCCCACCCGGGGCGGAGGTTCGGCATGCGGCGCCGCGGCGGTCTCGGCTATGCTGGGCGCATCGCGAAGCGGCCGGGGAGACCGATCGTCATGCAGCTCGGAAGGCTCGGGGTCTGGTACCCCATGGACGCGCTCGGCGGGCCGCAGGAGGTCGCCGCCTTCGCCGCGCTGGTGGAGCGGCTCGGCTACGGCACGCTCTGGTATCCCGAGGGGCCGGGCTATGAATCCCTCAGCATGGGCGGCTTTCTGCTCGGCGCGAGCACGAGGTTGCAGATCGGCAGCTCCATCGCCTCGATCTATGCCCGCGATGCCTATGCCGCCCGGCGCGGCATGCTCGGCCTGAACAAGCTGCACGGCGGGCGCTTCGTCCTCGGCCTCGGCGTCAGCCACCGGCCGATGGTCGAGGGGTTGCGCGGCCACAGCTACGCGAAGCCGGTGCCGGCCATGCGCGCCTATCTCGCCGGCCTGACGAAGGGCGAGGCGGGCACCGGCGACTGGCCGGTCTGCATCGCCGCGCTCGGGCCGCTGATGCTGAAGCTCGCGGCCGAGCTCACCCGCGGTGCGGTGACCTACAACGTGACCCCGGCGCATACCGCGGCGGCGGCCGGCATCCTCGGCCGCGAGTGCGCACTGGTGGTGGAGCAGAAGGTCTGCCTGGAGACCGATCCGGCGCGCGCCCGCGCCTTGGGCCGCAACGAACTCGCCCGCTACATGGCGATGGAGAACTATCGCAACGCCTGGCTGCGCATGGGCTTCACCGAAAGCGACCTGGCCGGCGGCGGCGCCGACCGTTTCATCGATGCCATGGTGCTCTGGGGTGACGCCGCCAAGGTGAAGGCGGGGCTGCACGCGCATTTCGCCGCCGGCGCGACGCAGGTGGCGATCCACCCGGTCCAGGAAGCCGGCGACGCCGCGGCGCGGGAGAAGGTGCTGCAAGCCATGGCCGACCTCTGACGATGAGCGCCATCGAGACGCGATGGACCGGCGGCTGCCTCTGCGGCGCGGTGCGCTACGAGGCGAGGGGCGAGCCGCTGTTCGCCGGCCATTGCTACTGCGCCGACTGCCGCAAGGCTTCCGGCGCCGGCTTCATCCCCTTCATCAGTTTCGCCGCCAGCACCGTCCGCTTCCAGGGCACGACGCGCACCTTCACCTCGAAGGCGGCGAGCGGGCGCGACGCCGTGCGCAATTTCTGTCCGCATTGCGGCGCCCTGCTGTTCGGCGGCATCGTCGGCCAGGACAGGTTCCACACCATCTATGCCGGCTCGCTCGACGATCCCCACGGCTTCAGGCCGACCATCGCCATCTTCGCCCGCGGCCGTCCGGCCTGGGCCGTCATCCCGCCGGGTCTCGCCGTCTACGACGGCATGCCGCCGGAGCAAGGGCGGAACCCATGAGCGCGACCGCGGCCGAACTGGCGCTGGCGAGCGACTTCTTCGATCGTTTCGTCGCGGCCTTCGCCAGCTTCGATGGCGCCGAGGTGGCGGCGCTGTTCGCCGTGCCCGGCGTGGCGCATCGGCGCGACGGCTCGCTCGTGGCGCTGACCACGCGCGCCGACGTGCTCGCCTACTACCAGTCGGCGCTCGACGGCTACCATCGCGACGGCTGCCGCGCCGCGCGCTGGAGCGAGCTTGCCGTCATGCCCATGGGCCGGCGCAGCCTGCTCGCGGCGGTGACCTGGGAGCTGCTGCGCGAAGACGGCGGCGCGCAGGTGCGCTGGCGGCAGTCCTATGCGCTCAGCCTCACCGCCGACGGGCCGAAGGTCTTCGCCGCATCGATGCACGCGGAATAGGCAGCGAACCTAACCGCCGACCCCCAGGCGATGCAGGCCGAGGGCGAGGAGGCCCGACCACCAGAGGCCGGCGACGATCAGCACCGCGACGGCGAGGCCGATATAGAGTTCCCAGGGCTTGCGCTTTTCCGCATAGGGATCGCTCAGCGAGCGCTGTGCGCCGGGCGGCAGCGCGGCGACGGCGGTGAGCGCGGTGCCGAAGGGGATGTTGACCTTGAGCCGTGTGTTCACCGCCCAGCCCGAGGCATCGAGGATCGGCCCGAGATTGCGGTTCCTGAGCTTCATCGCCGCGATCAGCATGGAGGGGCCGGAGACCAGCAGGATGATGCCGGCGACGGCGAGCGGCATCTGCCACCAGGTGAGGTTGAGGAAGCCGGTGACGACGGACGCGACGGCGGTACCGATGGCGCCGATGGCCAGCCCGATGGCGGCGAAGATGCCGGCCATACGTGCCGCGTCGAAGGCCTGGCTGTGCGCCGGCGGTGGTGCGACGGCCGCCGCCGGCGCGCCTTCGGCCGCGGCCACCGTGCGCGCCATCATCTGCGTCTGCATCTGGGTCTGCGAGGCCGCCGCGCGCGCCGCGGCGAATTTCTGGATCTGCTCGCCCATCATGCGGCTGGCCTGCTTGTAGGGCAGCCAGAAGGCCTGCGCCAGGCTGATCGGGTGCTCGACGATCTTGATGATGCTGGCGTCCCAGTCGCGGCCCTTGCGGTCGTAGAAGACGCCGTTGCGGCCGACGCGCAGGTTGTCGGAATCGCCGGCGGTGAAGGCGGCGGCGATGGTCAGCTTGTCGCTGGTGCCCGAGCGCGTGCACAGGCAATAGGCGAGATAGATGCGGCTCAGCGAGGCGAGCGCGCCGTGCTTCTCGGCATCCTGCACCTTGACGCAGAGATCGCAACTCCGCCCGTCGAGATAGAGCGTGCCGGCCTGGAACATGGCCTTGCCCGCACGGGTGTAGAAGTCGCGCAGGCTGACGATGTTGTTGAGCAGCGGCAGCAGGTCGCGCTGGAAGCGGCAGAGCTTCTCCACATGGGCGATGGCGCTCATCTCCGGCGCCAATGCCGCATCGCGCGCGATCAGTTCGTCGACCGCCTGCTTCACCGCCGGCGCCGCCAGCGCCTCGATGCGGCCGGCGCCGAGCTTTTCCACCGCATTGGCCGGCTTGGCGGCGAGCCAGCGGCGATAGGCATCGAAAGTGGCCTTGACCCCGGCCCATTCGGCCTCGCCGAGCCGGTCGCGTTCGCCGAGGAGCGGCACCACGACCTCGCGCTTGAGCCGCGCCACCAGCGCCGCCCAGGCCGGGTTGATGCCTTGGTCGAACGGCAGCGCGCGGCCGGCGGCGATGGCGGCGAGCGGCATGGCGCCGAGCTCGCTGCTGTCGGCATTGACCGTCTTGCCGGCGAGGGCGGCAAAGGCCTCGAGCGGTGGGTTCAGCGCCTCGCCGCCGCGCGGATCGAAGGCGGCGAGCCGGCAGCGGGTGAAATAGTCGTCGATCTTCTCGGCGAGCTTGCCGACGATCTCGCCGGCGGCGGCGGTGCGCTCGCCGAGCGGCAGGATCTCCGCCGGCCGTGCGCTCGCTTCCGCCGCCCAGGCGGCATAGGCGGCGACTTCGGCGAAGAAGCGGTCGGCGATCGCCTGCGACACGCCGGGCTTGCCGCTGCGGTCGGGCGTGCTGCCGGCGCAATCCATGATGTCGGCCAGCACCTGCTGCGTCGCCGCGTCCTCCGCCGCATCGACCGGGATGACGCCGTCGCCGTTGAAGGCCGAGCCCTTGTAGATCAGCTCGATGTCAGCGGTGTCGGCGAGCGAGACCTCGCTCGCCTGGGGCTTGCCCAGCATGCGCAGGATGGCGCGGGCCGAGGCCAGGATCTGCTGGCCGTCGGGCGTGCCGTCCTGGATCGCGTCGAGCGGCAGGACCTGGCGGCCGAGGGTCAGGTCCTCCGGGTTCTTCAGCAGCGCCACGGTCCAGTTCACCGCGGCGAGCAGGTCGGGGGCGCGGATGCGGCCGTCGTGGTCGGCGTCGATCAGGTCGAGCGTGGTCTCGTCGAATTCGATGCCGCGGGTCGGGCAGGCCAACGCCACCCAGAGCTTCTGGTCGAGCTCGCCGAGGGCGGCCACGTCGGCGCCGCTGTCGAGGCGCACCTGGTCGAAGCCGCCGGCGCGGAAGAAGCGCCAGACATGCGCGTCCGCGGCCTTGTCGGAGAACATCTTGAGCGCCATGGCAGCCCCCGCCTTTTCGCCATTCTGCCCCGGCCGGCGGGAGCGGCCAATGGGCAAGCGGCCGGCGTCAGGCGGCGCGCAGCAGTTCGCCGCTGACTACCGCGGCAAGATCGTGCAGCAGGGCCAGCCGCCCGGCATCGAGGTCGCGCGGCCTGACGTCGATCAGGCAGAGGGTGCCGACGCAGGTGCCGTTGGCGAGCCGGAGCGGCTCGCCGGCGTAGAAACGGATGCGCGGCGGCCCGGTCACCAGCGGGTTGTCGGCGAAGCGGTCGTCGGCGAGCGCATCCGGCACCACCAGGGTGTCGCGCGCATGCACGGCATGGGCGCAGAAGCTCTGGTCCCGCGGCGTCTCGCGCTCGTCGAGGCCGTGCGCCGATTTGAACCACTGCCGCTCGGCATCGACCAGCGTGATCAGCGCGATCGGCACCTCGAACAAGCGGGCGGCGAGGCGGGTCAGCCGGTCGAAGCGCTCCTCCAGCGGCGTGTCGAACAGGCCGAGCGCCCTGGTCTCGGCCAACCGCCCGATCTCGTCGGCCGGTTCGACCGGCCGGGTCCAGCGCGCCGCCGCGCGCATGATCCAGGCGCGCAGCCGCGTCCGCGCATAGGTCGGCGAGAAGGGCGCCACCAGCCGGTCGCTGAAGGGCGCGGTCTCCGCCGGCAGCCGGGATTCCTTGGTCACCAGCACCACCGGCAGTTCGGCGCCATAGCCGGGGATGGCGCGGATCGCCCGGCAGATGTCGGCCGCGTCCGGGCTCTCGTCACCGAGCAGCACCAGGCTCGGCCGCTCGCGTGCCGCGACCGCCGCCGCGTCGGCCGGCGCCGCGGTCAGCACGGCGATCTGGTCGGCTTCCGCCGCCTCGCGCAGCAGGTCGAGCCGCTTGCCGGGCTCCAGCGCCAGCAGCACGGAACGGTCGGCCAGCGCGGCCGCCATCGGCTGCAGCGCGCTCGCCGCCGGCTTCGGCGTTGCCGCGGCACCGGCGGCGGCGATGTCGACGCTCTGGCCTTCGGCGGCGGCAAAGATCTCCGGCGCGCCGGCGCCGGCCTCTGCCTTGAGCCGCGCGACGAAAGCATCGACGGCCGCGTCGTCGCGCGCCGGATCGTGATGGGTGAGGGCGAGGCGCTTGACCCCGGCGAAGCGGGCGACCGCCAGCGCATATTCCGCCGTGCTGTGGCCCCAGCCGATCTTCTTCTCGTACTCGCCGGCGAGATATTGTGCGTCGTGGATCACCAGGTCGGCACCACGCAGGAACTCGGCGTGGCGGCGGTCCTCGCCGATGATCTCGCCGCGGCCATCGGCCAGGCTGCGGGCGTGCGGTTCGTGGTCGCAGGCATAGACCAGCGTCGCGCCGTCGGCCTCCAGCCGAAAGCCGAGAGTGAGCGCGGGATGATGCAGATAGCGCGCGGTGACGGCGATATCGCCGAGGGTGAAGCTGCCCTCCACCAGGTCGCGATAGCGGATGCTGGCTCCGAGCTCTTCCAGGGTCACCGGGAAGTAGGTGTATTGCATCTGCCCGGCGAGTGTCTCGCGCAGGTTCTTGCCCAGGCCGCGCGGGGCGTAAATATCGAAATTGTTGCCGGGCACGAAGAAGGGGGTGAAGAAGGGGATGCCCTGGATATGGTCCCAGTGGGTATGGCTCAGCAGCACGTGGCCGCTGACCGGCATGCCGGTCGCGGCCAGTTCGCGCCCGAGCACGGCCGCGCCGGTGCCGGCGTCGATCACCACCAGCGTGCCGGTCCGGCTGCGGACCGCGACGCAGGAGGTATTGCCGCCGTAGCGCAGCTTACGTTCGCCCGGCGTGGCGATCGACCCCCCCGTGCCGAAGAACTTGACCTGCATGGAATTTCAACGCCCG
>DATKQA010000507.1:0-3036 GCA_035523835.1 Candidatus Sulfotelmatobacter sp. | reverse complement strand
GTGCCGACGGCGGAGACGATGCTGGATGTCGCCAATCACCCGGGCGCGGTGAAATCGCCCATGGTCGGCATCGTCTATGTCGCGGCCGAGCCGGGCGCCCAGCCCTTCGTCAAATCCGGCGATGCGGTGAAGGCCGGCCAGACCGTGCTGATCGTCGAAGCGATGAAGACCATGAACCCGATCACCGCGCCGCGCGACGGCAGCGTGAAGCTGATTCTCGTGGAGAACCAGCAGCCGGTCGAATACGGCCAGGTCATGATGATCATCGAATAGGCGCCGGTTCGATGTTCGACAAGGTCCTCATCGCCAACCGCGGCGAGATCGCGTTGCGGGTGCTGCGCGCCTGTCGGGAAATGGGCATCCATACCGTGGCCGTGCATTCGACCGTCGATGCCGACGCGATGCACGTCCGCCTCGCCGACGAGAGCGTCTGCATCGGCCCGGCCAGCTCGGCGGAGAGCTATCTCAACATCCCGGCGATCGTCGCCGCGGCGGAGATCACCGGCGCCGACGCCATCCACCCGGGCTACGGCTTTCTCTCCGAGAACGCCAACTTCGCGCATATCGTCGCCGAGCACGGCATCACCTTCATCGGCCCGACCGCGGACCATATTCGCCTAATGGGCGACAAGATCGCCGCCAAGGCGGCGATGCACGACGCCGGCATCCCGGTGGTGCCGGGCTCCGACGGGCCGATTACGGACGAAGCCCAGGCGCGCAAAATCGCCGCCGAGATCGGCTTTCCGGTGCTGATCAAGGCGGCGGCCGGCGGCGGCGGCCGCGGCATGCGCGTGGTGCGCTCGGCCGACGAGATGCCGGCGGCGATGGCACGCACGAAAACGGAAGCCAAGCTCGCCTTCGGCGACGACGCCATCTACCTGGAGAAATACCTGGCGCACCCGCGCCACATCGAGGTGCAGGTGATCGCCGACAGCCACGGCAACGTGGTGCATCTCGGCGAGCGCGACTGCTCGCTGCAGCGGCGCCACCAGAAGGTGCTGGAGGAGGCGCTGTCGCCGGCGCTCAACGCCGACCAGCGCAGCCGGATCGGCGAGACCGTGGTGCGGGCGATCCGCAAGCTCGGCTATCTCGGCGTCGGTACCGTGGAGTTTCTCTACGAGAACGGCGCCTTCTTCTTCATCGAGATGAACACGCGCCTGCAGGTCGAGCATCCGGTGACCGAGGCGATCACCGGCCTCGACCTGGTGCGCGAGCAGATCCGCATCGCCGACGGCGCGCCGCTCGGCTACGGCCAGGACGACATCAAATTCTGGGGCCATGCCATCGAGTGCCGCATCAACGCGGAGAACCCCACCACCTTCGCCCCCTCGCCCGGCCGCATCACCGACTATCACGCGCCCGGCGGGCTCGGCGTGCGCATCGATTCCGCGCTCTATTCCGGCTATCGCGTGCCGCCCAACTACGACAGCCTGGTGGCCAAGCTGATCGTGCACGGCGCCAATCGCAATGAATGCCTGATGCGGCTCAAGCGGGCGTTGCAGGAATGCGTCATCGGCGGCATCGAGACGACGATCCCGCTGCATCTGGCGCTGCTGCGCGAACCGGATTTCGCCAACGGCGCCTACGACATCCACTGGCTCGAGAAGCATATCGCTGAAACCGGCTGAGGCCCGAGGCGTGCCGCATCTGACTCCCGAACTCCTGCTGCGCGCCTATGCCCAGGGCCTGTTTCCCATGGCGGAGCACCGCCACGACCCGGACCTCTTCTGGGTCGATCCGGAATTGCGCGGCATCCTGCCGCTCGATCGCTTCCACCTGCCGCACCGGCTGGCGCGCACCATCCGGCAGGGCCGCCTGCAGGTGACCGTCGACCGCGACTTCGAGGCGACGATCCGCGCCTGCGCCGAGCCCAGCCCGACCCGGCGCGATAGCTGGATCAACACGGAGATCATCACGCTCTATGCCGAGCTGCATCGCCTCGGCTACGCCCACAGCGTCGAATGCCGGCAGGACGGCATCCTGATCGGCGGCCTCTACGGCGTGTCGCTCGGCGCTGCCTTCTTCGGCGAGAGCATGTTCAGCCGCCTGGCCGATGCCTCGAAGATCGCTCTCGTCCATCTCGTGGCGCGGCTTCGCCTCGGCCGCTACCGCTTGCTGGACACGCAGTTCATCACCAGGCACCTGATGCAGTTCGGCGCGGTGGAAATCACCCGCAAGCGCTATCGCGCGCTGCTCACCGATGCCTTGCGCCACAACGGCGATTTCCATCAGGCGCCGGCGGACTGGCCGCCGCAGGCGATGCTCGCCGCGCTCGGCGACTACGGCTTGCAGTCCTTCACCCAGACGTCATAGACCGGGTGCTGCAATGCGTTGAGTGCCGGGCTGGAGGCGAACATCCAGCCGGTGAAGATGCGCTGCGCCGGCTCGCCCGGCTTCTGGTCGTCGATTTCCAGAAAGGCCGCACTTTCCGGCGTCTCCTCCGGCGGCTTCTTCTGGCAGGTGCGCGCGGTGATGATGAGCGTGCCGAAATGCACCGGCTGGCCGATCGGCGCCTCGATCGTCGAGATGCGCGCCGTCACCTTGTCGAGGCCCTGCAGCACGGCGATGGCCGCCGCGGCCGGCGCCGCCGTGGCGAGCCAGGCGGCAACGAGGCCAAGCATGACAGCGATCTTCTGCATCGGCCGATCCTGGCGCGCGATTGCGGCTAGATATGGGCGGCGAAGCGCAGCCGCACGTAGTCGGCGGTCCAGTTGCCCTGCTCGTCGCAAAGCGCCGGCCGGAGCAGCGCCGCCGCCTGGCCGCAGAGCTTCACATGCTCGCTGTCCGGCGCCACGCCGAAGAAGCTGGCGCCGAAGGTGTCGAGCCAGGGGCCGATCGCGGTCGGCAGCGGCGTCGGCCGCGGGATCAGCTCGATGCGGTTGATGCCGAAGCCCTGCGCCTCCAGCCGCGCCCGATAGTCGGCCGGCGTCGGAAAGAACCAGGGATCGACCGCTGCCGGGTCGTAGCCGGCCTGGCGCAGCACCGCGTGCACGGCGACGCGGATGGCGGCGACATTGCCGAAGCCGCCGAACTCGC
>DATKQA010000506.1:0-5655 GCA_035523835.1 Candidatus Sulfotelmatobacter sp. | reverse complement strand
TTCATGCCCATCACCCTGACGGTGCCGCCGAAATCGACCGCATGCACCCAGGCATGGCTCGGCACCACGCCGCGCGCCAGCATCTGGAAGCCCTTGGCGTTCATCGGCACATCCCGGATCGACCCGTCGGTGATCAGGCCGACGCAGCCGAGCCCCTGGTGCACGTGGCTCATCACCTCGCCCCAGAAGCAGCCGAAGCCAACCTGTCCGGCATCGATGTCCTGGTGCACCACGATCGCCGGCTTCGGCCCGGCGGCGATATATTCGAAATAGGCCAGCCGCTGCACTTGCGTCTTCTTCGGATCGACCGGCGGCTCGACCGAGCGCATGGTGGCGGTCTTGGCGTAGCCGACGATCGGCGGCAAGTCGGGATAGATGCATTGCAGCGGCTGGGTATTGAAGCCGATGGCCCGGCGCTCCGGCGCCACGATCTCCAGCGCATTGCAGATGGTCGGCGTATCGAACTTGGCCAGCTCGGCGAGCTGGGCTGCCGTCAATTCGGCGTGCGGCACGGCATCCTCCCTGGAAGCGATGGTCGGGCTGCACACTAGCGGGATTTCGCGGGCCCCGCCACGCGTCGCGCCTTATTCCTCTATCCTTTTGTTCTAAAAGCAGTAAACCGCTTTCTACCGGGCGAAGAAGACTCGGCGGGAGGAAACTCGGATGGCAACCACCACATACGGTAGCCTGTCGCCGGCCGACCATAGCGCGCAACTGCGCAAGGCGGTCATCGCCGCGACCATCGGCACCAGCATCGAATGGTACGATTTCTTCATCTACGGCACGGCGGCCGGCCTGGTCTTCGGCAACCAGTTCTTTCCGAAGCAGGATCCCTATACCGCCACGCTCGCCGCCTTCGGCACCTATTTCATCGGCTTCATCGGGCGCCCGATCGGCGCCGCCGTCTTCGGCCACTATGGCGACCGTATCGGCCGCAAGGCGACGCTGATCGCCACCCTGCTGTGCATGGGCATCGCCACCTTCCTCATCGCCTTCGTGCCCACCTATGCTTCGATCGGCATCTGGGGCGCGGTCATCCTGACCGCGGTGCTGGTGGCGGCCTGCCTGTCCTTCATCACCATTCCGCTTTCGGGGCACATTTCCGACCGCATCGGCCGGCGCAAGATGTACCTGACCGGTGCGGCGGTGACAGGCCTGTTCGGCTTCCTGTATTTCGGCATGATCGATACCGCCATTCCTTCGGCGGTGTTCATCGCCATCGTGCTGTCGTTGATCCCGCACGACATGCAGTACGGGCCGCAGGCGGCCCTGATCGCCGAGGCCTTCACCCCGCGGCTCCGCTACAGCGGCGCGTCGATCGGCTATCAGCTCGCCTCGATCGTCGCCGGCGGCCCGGCGCCGCTCATCGCCGCGGCGCTCTTCGCCGCCTATCACACCGGCTATGCCATCGCCATCTATATCGCGGCTTGTGCCGTGGTCAGCCTGGTGTCGGCGGCCTTCATGCCGGACCACACCAACAAGGACGTGTCGCGCGAATACGACGGTCATTGAACAAAAAGCGAGACATGTGCGACGAACGCCGCCGCCCTCGGGTGGCGGCGTTCCGATTCCAGAAGCTGCGGTTGCGGCCGAACCACCGGCGGGCGACAAACCTGGCGAGGTTTTGCGGCTGCCGTCTCGCACCAGCGGCCTAGCCCTGCGCCTCCGCCGTCAGCGCCACATAGGGGCGAAAGGTCGCTTTGTCGGTTCCGCAGTCCGGGCAGCGCCAGCTTGCGGTGATGGCGGCGAAGGGGGTGCCCGGAGCGATGCCGCCCTGCGGCGCGCCGCTCGCCTCGTCGTAGATGTAATAGCAGCCGCGGCAAATGAAACGGCGCTGACCTGCGCCAGCGGCCGCGACGCTTGGCGGCGGCGCGGCGGCGGTTGCCTCATCCGGCACATCGACGGGATCGCCGACCACGACCTTGCCGCCTTCGCGCACCACCAGGTAGACGCCGAGGTCCTTGTGGCCGAAGGTGGCACGCAACGAGCCCGGCAGGTCGAGATCGCGCTGGCCGGTCGCCGGGTTGACGTTGGTGGCGCTGCAACGGCCGTTGCGCCGGTCGACCCGCAGCACGGCATCGCCGATGCTGATGTCGCCACCGATCCAGTCGAACTCCTGCCATGGCCGGGCGCCGTCGATATAGAAGTTGGCGCGGAAGCGCAGCGGATCGATTGCCTGGCCCCAGCGCGCCTCCAGGCTGCGGAGCGTGGCCAGATTGATCAGCGACAGCACGTTGTCCGGCTTGTCCATGAAATGCCCCTCGCGCGCGCGCACCAGCCGAGGCTCGGCGCGCAAGGTCGGTACCAGGCGTTGGAAAAATGCCTCCACCTCGGCGATGCCGGCGCTATCACCGAGGTCGGCAGCAAGAAGCTCGGCGTTGCCCTGCCGTACGGTCAGCCTCAGGCTCTCGACATCGAGATGCGTCTGCACGCGGGCCAAGGCCTCGTCCAGCATCAGCATGACGAACAGCCCCTTCTTGCCCCAGGCCGGCGCCGCCGGGTCGATCGGGCTGCCGGGCCGGGCAAAGGCGAAGATGCGGTCCATGGGAAAGGGCTTGCCGGCCGCGAGGTCGACGCCGCGCAGCGCCTGCGGACTCAGGCCCTTGATCGGATAGCGATAGACCCCTCGAAGCACCGGCATCGGCTGACTGCCCTCCCGCGCTGCATTGCGTCGCGAGAATGCCCGAGGCGATGCTGCCGGCCGTAGAGCCGGACGCTGACGAAAATGGGGAGCCGGATGCACCGGCCGGTAGTGCGGCGGCGGCGACAGCAGTTCGTCGACGAACTCGTGCCGACGGTCGAGCGTATCATCGAGCGCATCCGAAAGCCGCGCGATACCCTGTTCAATCTGGCGCGCCGTCAGCGCGGCGTAGCCGAGCACCAGGCCGCGGCGGGTGAGCAGCGCGGGCGGCAGCTCTTCCGCTCCGGCCGCAGCCATGCCATAGACGCCGACGCGCGCCCGCCGCGCCAACGTCTCCAGGATGCCGGCGTCGGGCACGCCGGCCGGCAGGTACCAGAAGAGATGCTGCCCGGCGGCCTCGCCGCTCACGATCACGTCGCCGAAATGGCGCCGGAGCGAGGCCATCAGGCAATCGCGGCTTTCGCGATAGTGGGCCCGCAGGCGCGCGACGTGAGCGGCGTAGCTGCCGCTGCGGATCATCTCGGTCAGTGCCGCTTGCTCCAGCCAAGGCGGCGCGCCGGCCAACAGCAGCTTCGCCGCGCGCATCGCCTCCACCAGCGCCGGCGGCGCTACCATGTAGCCGAGCCGCACGCCGGCGCCGAGCGAACGGGCGAAGCTGCCGACGTGGATGGTGCAGTCCGGCGCCAGCGAAGCGATGGCCGGCAGCGGCGGCCCTTCGAAGCGAAAGTCGCCGTCGCAATCGTCCTCCAGGATGTAGCAGCCCTGACGCCGCGCCCAGTCCGCCACCGCCTGGCGCCGCGTCAGCGAGAGCGTGTGGCCGGTCGGATACTGATGCGAGGGCGTGAGATAGAGCAGCGTCGCGCCGCGCGCGGGCAGCGCCTCGGCCACCAGGCCATCCTCGTCGACCGGCACCGGCAGGGAAGCGGCGCCGGCCATGGCGAAGGCGCCGGCGGCACCGCGATAGGCCGGGTTCTCCACCACGACAAGGCGGCCGGGCTCGAGCAGCAGCCGGCTGGCCAGCGCAATGCCCTCGCGGATGCCGCTCAGCACCAGGATCTGCGCCGGATCGGCGACGATGCCCCGGGCTTCCGCGAGATGCTGCGACAGGGCGAGGCGCAGCCCGGCCAGGCCGCCGGGATCTCCGGCCTGGGTCAGGCCGTTGGCGCCGCCGCGCGCTAGCGCTCCCTGCAGCAGCCGGCGCCAGGTCTTTAGGGGAAAGACCGCCGCCCCTGGTGCGGTGGGCGAGAAATCGAAGGAAATGCCGCCGCGCGGCAAGGCTGCTCCGACCGGCGCCGTGGTTGCCGGGGCCGGCAGCGGCGCCCGTGCCGAATCGGCCGCCGGAACCGGCTTGTGCGACGGTGCGGTGGTCGGTGAAACCATGGCGGCGAAGATGCCGGAAGCCGGCCGCGCTTCCGCGAAGCCTTCGATGACCAGCGTCTCATAGACGCGCATGGCGGTGTTGCGGGCGATGGCAAGCTGGTCGGCGAGCGCGCGCGTGGACGGCAGCCGCGCACCTGGCGCGATGCGGCCCTTGCCGATCGCCTCGCGGAATTGTCCGACAAGCTGGTCGGTAAGCGTCTCGGCACGGGAGCGGTCGAGCAGCAGGGGGATTGGCATCCGCATGGTGAGCCCGCCTCTCGCTGAAACGGCAGTGAAATGATAATCATGCAGTGCAGCATACGAAAAGCGGATTCGACGGAGCCAGTCGCCATAAAGCCGCGGACTGGCTCCATAATTCCAGGCTCAACTGGCTCCAGGGCTGGCATCCGTTGCCGTCATCCGCGCATGATTTGTGCATTTTCGAGCCGGGTTGCGATGACAACGCGCAGTTTCCGCGCAAGCGGCAAGCCGCATCAGGCGCCGGTGGTGTCGGCGTGGCGATCGACTGGCGCTACAGGCTTTCCGCGCAATGGTTCTCCGGCCGGCCGGACAATGCGTGCACCATTGCCGCATTGCAACACGAGCCTAGGAGAACCCCTATGAGGCCCCAGCAATGTTCCTGGCTGCGCAGCGCCGCCGCCGCGCTGTTTCTGCTCCCCGCCATAGCCGGTTCGGCGCGGGCAGAGGACACCATCAAGATCGGCGTCCTGCACTCGCTCTCCGGCACGATGGCGATCAGCGAAACCATCCTGAAGGACCTGATGCTGATGCAGGTCGCCGAACTCAATGCCCACGGCGGACTGCTCGGCAAGAAGGTCGAGGCGGTGGTGGTCGATCCCGCCTCCAACTGGCCGCTGTTCGCCGAGAAGGCGCGCGAGCTCCTGGCGAAGGACCAAGTGGCCGCCGTATTCGGCTGCTGGACATCGGTGTCGCGCAAGTCGGTGCTGCCAGTGTTCGAAGAGTTGAACGGCCTGCTCTTTTATCCGCTGGAATACGAAGGCGAGGAAGCCTCCTACAACGTCTTCTACGGCGGCTCGGTGCCGAGCAACAAGGCGGTGCCGGCGATCGACTACCTGATGAGCGACGCCGGCGGCGGGGTGAAGCGCTTCGTGCTGGAAGGCACCGACTACGTCTATCCCCGCACCAGCAACAAGATCATTCGCGCCTTCCTGCACGCGAAGGGCGTCACCGACGCCGACATCCGCGAGAATTACACGCCCTTCGGCTTCAGCGACTGGCAGACCGAGGTGTCGCAGATCAAGCAGTTCGCCGCCGCCGGCAAGAAGACCGCAGTTATCTCCACCATCAACGGTGACGCCAACGTGCCCTTCTACAAGGAGCTGGCCAACGAGGGCGTCAAGGCGACGGACATCCCGGTCATCGGCTTCTCCATGGGCGAGGAAGAGCTCGTCGGCATCGACACCAAGAACCTGGTCGGTCATCTCGCAGCCTGGAGCTATTTCCAGTCGATCAAGACACCGGAGAACGCCGCCTTCATCGCCAAGTGGCACGCCTATACCAAGGACCCGAAGCGCGTCACCAACGATCCGATGGAGTCCGAATACGTGCTCTTCCACATGTGGGCCCACGCGGTCGAACAGGCAGGAACCACCAACGTCGACGCGGTGCGCCAG
>DATKQA010000505.1:0-3044 GCA_035523835.1 Candidatus Sulfotelmatobacter sp. | reverse complement strand
CCCGGCGCCCTCGCGGCATGAGCGCAGGCGCTGGCGACCTCAAGCCGCTCATCGCCCACGTCGCCGCCGGCGGGCGGCTCACCCGCGCCCAGGCCGAGACCGCCTTCGACATCATCATGTCGGGCAATGCGACGCCGGCCCAGATGGGCGGCTTCCTCATGGCGCTCCGCGTGCGCGGGGAGACCGTCGAGGAGGTCACCGGTGCCGCCAGCATCATGCGCGCCAAATCCCATGCCGTGCGCGCGCCGGCCGACGCCATGGACGTGGTCGGCACCGGCGGCGACAACTCGGGCACCTACAACGTCTCGACGGCGAGCGCCCTCGTGGTCGCGGCCTGCGGCGTGCCGGTGGCCAAGCACGGCAATCGCGCCCTGTCCTCGAAATCGGGTGCCGGCGACGTGCTCGCGGCCCTGGGGGTCGACCTCGAGGCCGACTACAGCCTCGTCGAGCGCGCAATCCACGAGATCGGGATCGGCTTCATGCTGGCGCCGCGCTATCATAGCGCCATGCGCAATGTCGGCCCGACCCGGGTCGAGCTCGGTACGCGGACGATCTTCAATATCCTCGGCCCCCTCTCCAATCCGGCGCAGGTGAAGCGCTACCTCGTCGGCACCTTCGCCAAGGACTGGGTCGAGCCCATGGCCCGCGTCCTCGGCAACCTCGGCGCCGAGCATGCCTGGGTGGTCCATGGCGCCGACGGCCTCGACGAGCTCACCCTCACCGGCCCGAGCCACGTCAGCGAGCTCAAGGACGGTGCCGTGCGCAGCTTCACCCTCTCCCCCGCCGACGCCGGCCTGCCCCTGGCTCCGCCCGCGGCGCTCAAGGGCGGCGACGCCGCCCACAATGCCAAGGCGATGACCGAGCTTCTGGCCGGCGCGCGCGGCCCCTTCCGGGACTTCGTGCTCTACAACAGCGCAGCCGCCCTCCTGGTTGCGGGCAAGGCCGCAAATTTGCCGGACGGCGCCAGGCTTGCCGCCGCGGCACTCGATGACGGGCGCGCCGCCCGCACGCTCGAGCGCCTGGTCGCCATCACCTCCGGCCGGGCTTAGATCATCGCCATGGCGGACGTGCTCGAGCAAATCTGCGAGGAGAAGCGCCGGGAGACGGCACGGCGTCAGGCCGCGCGGCCGCTCGCCGAGGTCATGGCTGCGGCACGGGCTGCGCCGCCTCCCCGCGGCTTCGCCCGGCAGCTCAGGGCGGCCGCGGCCGGGGGCGGCTACGGGCTCATCGCCGAGATCAAGCGCGCCTCCCCGAGCCGGGGCCTGATCCGCGCCGACTACTCGCCGCCGGACCTCGCCCGCGCCTACGCGCGGGGTGGTGCCACCTGCCTCTCGGTGCTCACCGACGGACCCTACTTTCAGGGCCGGGACGCGGACCTGGTAGCAGCAAGAACGGCTGTTCCGTTACCGGCCCTACGCAAGGATTTCATGCTCGAGGCTTATCAGATCGCAGAATCCAGAATGCTCGGCGCGGATTGCGTACTGCTCATTCTCGCCGCGCTCGACGATGCCACGGCCGCGCGCCTCGCGGATGAGGCGCAGGCGCTCGGCATGGATGTCCTGGTCGAGGTGCATGACCGCGCCGAGCTTGATCGCGCGCTCTTGTTGTCATGTCAATTGATCGGCATTAATAACCGCAATCTCAAGACCTTGAGCGTTGACGTTGCAACGACTGAAAAGATTGCCACAGCAATTCCCAACGACCGCGTCGCCGTCTCCGAGAGCGGCCTCAAGACCCCCTCGGACCTGGCGCGAATGGCGCACGCCGGGGTGCGCTGCTTCCTCGTCGGCGAGTCCCTCATGCTCCAGCCCGATGTCGAGGCGGCAACCAGAACGCTTCTTGCCGGGCCGCTTCCCGTGCCGTTCGAGCGAGCCCCGGTCTAGATCATGGCGCGGAACGAGCTCAGCCATTTCGATGCCGAGGGCCGTGCGGTGATGGTCGATGTCTCCGACAAGCCGGAGAGCGAGCGCCGCGCCACGGCGGCAGGCACGGTCGTCATGCAGGCGGAGACCCTGGCCCGCATCATGGCCGGCGGCGTCGCCAAGGGCGACGTGCTGGCGGTCGCCCGCCTCGCCGGCATCATGGCGGCCAAGCGCACCAGCGATCTTATTCCGCTCTGCCATCCGCTGCCGCTCTCCTCGGTTGGCGTCGAGCTTGATCCCTCGGCCGATGGCGCCGGCATCGACATCGCCGCCACCGTCCGCACCACCGGCCGCACCGGCGTCGAGATGGAGGCCTTGACCGCGGTCAGCGTCGCCGCGCTGACGATCTACGACATGTGCAAGGCGGTGGACCGCGCCATGCGGATCGAGGCGGTGCGCCTGACGCAGAAGAGCGGCGGCGCCTCCGGCGACTTCACCCAGGACTGAAACATCAGGACTGAAACATGCTGAGTGTTGACGAGGCCCGCGCCCGCATCCTGGCCGACCTCCGGCCGATGCCGGCCGAAACCGTGGCCCTGGCCGAAGCCTGGGGCCGCGTCCTGGCCACCCCGGTCACCGCCCGCCTCACCCAGCCGCCAAGTGATGTCTCCGCCATGGACGGCTATGCCTTGCGCGCCGCCGACGGCACGCTGGGCGCAACGTTGACGGTAATCGGCGCCGCACCCGCCGGCCATCCCTTCGGCGGCCGCGTCGGTCCCGGCCAGGCCGTGCGCCTCTTCACCGGCAGCGTCATCCCGGATGGCGCCGACGGCGTGCTGATCCAGGAAGACGCGGATCGCGACGGCGACCGGATCACGGTGCGGGAAGCCGTGAAGGCCGGCCGCCATATCCGCCGCGCCGGCCAGGACTTCGCCGCCGGCGAAGCGGTGATCGCCGCGCCGCGCCGTCTCGTCGCGCGCGATATCGGGCTGGCCGCCGCCGCCAACCATCCCTGGCTTTCGGTGCATCGCCGGCCGCGCATCGCCATCCTGGCGACCGGCGACGAAATCGCCCTGCCCGGTGAGCCTATCCCCCCCGGCGGCATCATCAGCTCCAACGCCCATGCCCTCGCGGCCCTGGTGCGCGCCGGCGGCGGTGAGCCCTGCATCCTGCCGATCGCCG
>DATKQA010000504.1:0-2146 GCA_035523835.1 Candidatus Sulfotelmatobacter sp. | reverse complement strand
TGGACCCGGCCAAGGTGCGCATGTACGTCTGCGGCCCCACGGTCTACGACTTCGCCCATATCGGCAACGCGCGCCCGGTGATCGTCTTCGACGTGCTCTACCGTCTGCTGCGCCGCGAGTTCGGGGCCGAACACGTCACCTATGTCCGCAATATCACCGATGTCGAGGACAAGATCATCGCCGCGGCCAGGGAGAACGGCGAGAGCATCGCCGCGCTGACCGCGCGCACCGCGAAAATCTATCAGGACGACATGGCCTGGCTCGGCAATCTGCCGCCGAGCTTCGAGCCGCGGGCGACCGAGCATATCGCCGGCATGATCGCCATGATCGAGGCGCTTGTCGCCGGCGATCACGCCTATGTCGCCGAGGGCCATGTGCTGTTCCATGTGCCGTCCATGCCCGAGTACGGCAAGCTGTCGGGCCGCAACCGCGACGAACTGATCGAGGGCGCGCGGGTGGAAGTGGCGCCCTACAAGAAGGATCCCGGCGACTTCGTGCTGTGGAAGCCGAGCACGCCCGATATGCCCGGCTGGGACAGTCCCTGGGGCCGCGGGCGTCCAGGCTGGCATATCGAATGCTCGGCCATGTCGAAGGCGCTGCTCGGACCGACCTTCGATATTCACGGCGGCGGCCGCGACCTGATCTTTCCGCATCACGAGAACGAGGTGGCCCAGTCGCTTTGCGCCAACCACGCGCCGTTCGCGAGATATTGGGTGCACAACGGTTTCGTCACCGTGAACGGGGAGAAGATGTCGAAGTCGCTCGGCAACTTTCTCACCGTGAACGATCTCCGGGCGAAATATCCGGCCGAGGCGGTTCGCCTCGCCATGCTCAAGACGCATTATCGCCAGCCGCTGGATTGGACCGAGGACGGGGTGAGGGAGGCGAAGGGCGAACTCGACCGCTTCTACCTGGCGCTGCGGGACGTGGCGGAGGCCGGGGTCGCCGTGCCGGAGAGCGCGGCAATTCCGGCGACGATCCTTTCGGCCCTGGCGGACGATCTCAATACGCCGCAGGCTCTGGCCAGCCTGCATGAACTGGTGCGCGATCTCAACGTGAGCCTTCGCGCCGACGCGCCGGCCACGTCGGCGGATATGGCCGGCGGCTTGCTGGCTGCAGGATCGGTGCTCGGCCTGCTGCACCAGGCGCCGCACGCCTGGCTGCAAGGCGGCGAACGAGCCGCGGATGCGTCGGCCATCGAAGACCTGATCGCCCGTCGCCTGGCGGCGAAGCGGGCGCGGGATTTTGCCGAGGCCGACCGCATCCGCGACGAACTGGCCGGCCGCGGCATCGTGCTGGAGGACAAGCCGGGCGGCAAGACCGAGTGGAGGCGCGCCGGATGACGCGCGAGCGGCTCTATCTCTTCGACACGACCTTGCGCGACGGGGCGCAGACGCAGGGTGTCGACTTCAGCGTCGAGGACAAGCGCACCATCGCCCTGGCGCTCGACCGCATCGGCGTGGATTACGTGGAAGGCGGCTGGCCCGGCGCCAATCCGACCGATACCACCTTCTTCGCCGCGCCGCCGCAACTCGCCGGCGCCAAGCTGATCGCCTTCGGCATGACCAGGAAGCTCGGCCGAAGCGCCGCCAACGATCCCGGCCTGGCACCGGTGCTCGAAGCGAAAACCGGCGGCACTTGCCTGGTCGGCAAGGCCTGGGACTTCCACGTTACCCTGGCGCTCGGCATCACGCTGGAAGAGAACCTCGAACTGATCCGCGATTCCATCGCCGCCGCGGCGGGCAAAGGCGGCGAGGCCATGTTCGATGCCGAGCATTTCTTCGACGGCTACAGGGCCAATCCTGAATATGCGCTGGCCTGTCTGAAGGCGGCGGAAGCAGGCGGCGCCCGCTGGCTGGTGCTGTGCGACACCAACGGCGGCACCATGCCGGAAGAGGTCGAGCGCATCGTCGCCGCGGTGGTGCGGCAGATTCCCGGCGAGAAGATCGGCATTCACGCGCACAACGACACGGAGAACGCCGTCGCCAACAGCCTGGCGGCGATTCGCGCCGGGGCGCGCCAGGTGCAGGGCACCCTGAACGGCCTCGGCGAGCGCTGCGGCAACGCCAATCTGACCGCGCTGATCCCGACACTGATGCTGAAACTCGGCTACCAGACCGGCGTCAGCGATGAGGGCCTGCGGCGC
>DATKQA010000503.1:0-3723 GCA_035523835.1 Candidatus Sulfotelmatobacter sp. | reverse complement strand
CGCCTTCCTGGATGCTCTGCAGAGCCGGCCTGGCCGCGACCGCGTGCGTTCCGACTTTCTGGCGACCTTGATGTTCGCCGATCTGCTGCCGGCGCGGCATCTCGCGGAGCTGATCGACGCCCGCCTGGTCGAATACCGGCGGTCGCTGACGGCCATGCAGGCGCAAAGCGGCGGCCGCACCTCGCCGGGCGAGCGCTTCGTACACGGCTATGGCATCGCCATGCTGGAGGCGGCACTCGCCTACGTGGAAGAGAACCGGCACCTGGTGGAAAGCGCCGGTCTGCTGGCACGCAAGACCTCCAGCGCATCGTGAAGCCGGCGCGGCAGGCTCCTGGCGGCTGGCGACGGGAGCGACTATGCTGCTGCCGGCGCTTCGACCGCGCCTGATTGCAGCAACCGGCAGCCCGAAACCCATGAAGCTCTATCACTCGCCAGCCTCGCCCTATGTCCGCAAGGTGCGCGTGCTCGCCAGCGAACTCGGCATCCCGCTCGAGCTGGAGACCGTTGCCGTGCATGCCATCCCCTCGGACTACGGCAAGATCAATCCGGTGAACCGCATACCCGCGCTCAGGCTGGACGACGGCTCGATGATGTTCGACAGCCGGGTGATCTGCGAGTATTTGGACGCCACGAAGGGCAATCGGCTGCTGCCGCCAAGCGGCCCGGCCCGCTGGCAGGTGCTGAAATTGCAGGTGCTGGGCGACGGGATTCTCGACGCAGCGGTGCCGAAGCGCGGCGAGGTGACGCGGCCGGCGGCGCAGCAATCGCCGTCGCGGCTGGCCGAATACGACCGCTCCATCCAGCAAACCTTGGACGCGCTGGAAGGCATGACCGGCGACCTGGCCGGCATGAACCTCGGCACCATCGCCATCGGCTGCGCCCTCGGCTACCTCGATTTCCGCTTCGCGCACGAGCCGTGGCGCGAGGGCCGGCCGAAGCTCGCCGCCTGGTACGCCGAACTCGCCAAGCGGCCCTCGATGGCCGGAACCATACCGCAGGGCTAAGGATCAGCCGTCGCTTGACGGCATATCCGCCTCGACTTCTTCCGCCGGCGTGGCCGAGCGCGGATGTTCCCGTTCGAGCCGCTGGTAGGTGCGATAGGCGGCCGGCAGGGTCGCGAGATAGGCCAGGCCGGCGGCGGTCAACGTATACCAGGGAAAGCTGACCAGCGCCGCGGCCAACGCAGCGACGGCCAGCAGCATCGGCAACACCCAGTCGCGCGGCACCCGGACCTTCTTGAACGAGAAGCTCGGCAGGCGGCTCACCATCAGAAACGAGATGAACAGCACCCAGGGCGCGTTGATCAGGTTCGAGCCCCACACGCTCTCGCCCAGTTCGAAGCTCAGGTCGAGGCCGAGCAGCACCAGGAGCGCCGCCGCCGGCGCCGGAATGCCGGTAAAAAAATTGGCTTGCCAGGACGGCCGGTTGGGATCGTCGAGCGCCGTGTTGAAGCGGGCCAGGCGCAGCGCGCAGCAGATGCTGAAGACCAGCACGACGATCCAGCCGACGCCGCCGATGCGCTTCAGGGTCCAGAGGTAGAGCACGAACACCGGCGCCACGCCGAAACTGACGAAATCGGAGAGCGAATCGAGCTCGGCGCCGAATTTGGTGGCGCCCTTCAGCAAGCGCGCCAGGCGCCCGTCGAGGCCGTCGAGCACCGCCGCCACCACGATCGCGATCACCGCCAGGTGCCAGCGCTCCAGGATGGCGAAGCGCATGGCGGTGAGGCCGGCGCAAAGCGCCAGTACGGTCAGGATATTGGGCGCAAGGCTGTTGACCGGCAGCGGCCGGATGCGTCCGCGGCCGGCGCCGAGCATTCAGCGTACCTCGCCGATCCGCGCCGCTTCGCTGCTCTGCGTGTCGGCGAGGACGGTTTCGCCGCCGACGGCGGTCTGGCCAACGGCGACCAGCGGCACCATGCCGTCATCGAGATAGACGTCGCAGCGGCTGCCGAAACGGATCATGCCGAAACGCTGACCCGCCTTGACGTTCTGCCCTTCCTCCAGCTCGCAGACGATGCGGCGCGCGATCAGGCCGGCAATCTGCACGAAGGCGATCTCGCGGCCGTCGTCGAGGCGCAGCTTCACCGCCTGACGCTCGTTCTCTTCCGAGGCCTTGTCGAGCGCCGCGTTGAAATATTTGCCCGGCCGGTAGGCCAGGGCGGCGATCTGGCCACTGGCCGGCACGCGGTTGACATGCACGTCGAAGACATTGAGGAAGATGGAGACGCGCGTCAGCGCGTCCGAGCCCATGGCGAGCTCGGCCGGCGGCACGGCGCGGCCGATCATCTGCACCACGCCGTCGGCCGGGCTCAGGATCAGGCCCTTGCGCACCGGCGCGACGCGCGGCGGATCGCGGAAGAAATAGATGCACCAGAAGGTCGCCACCAGGCCGATCCAGCCGAGCGGCGTGGCGATCCAGAACAGCACGAGCGTGATCAGCGCGAAGATGGCGACGAAACGCCAGCCTTCGCGATGGATCGGCACCAGCACCGTTCGCAGCGTATCCATATGACCGCCCCTTGTTGCCGCCGCCGCACTCTACTGATGCCGGGGCCGAAGGTGAACCTGGATTTCTCGCCGTCGGGATGCCGGCCGGTCAGCCGGCGGCGGCCAGTTGCGCCTGGTATTCCGCCGCCTCCTGCTGGCGCGTCCACATGTCGGCATAGCGGCCGTCGCGTGCCAGCAATTCCTGGTGCCGGCCCCGCTCGACGATGCGTCCCTGTTCCAGCACCAGGATCTCGTCGGCATCGACCACGGTGGAGAGCCGGTGCGCGATGACCAATGTCGTATGATCGGCGGAGACCTCGCGCAGCGAGGCCTGGATATCCTGCTCGGTGCGCGAATCCAGCGCCGAGGTCGCCTCGTCGAATAGGAGGATGCGCGGACGTTTCAGGATGGTGCGGGCGATGGCGACGCGCTGCTTCTCGCCGCCGGACAGTTTCAGGCCGCGCTCGCCCACCATGCTGTCCCAGCCGTCCGGCAGGTCGCCGACGAAGCGGTCGATATGGGCGAGCCGCGCCGCCTCGGCCACCTCCGCGTCGCTTGCGTCGGCGCGGCCGTAGCGGATGTTGTAGCGGATGGTGTCGTTGAACAGCACGGTGTCCTGCGGCACGATGCCGATGGCGGCGCGCAGGCTCGCCTGCGTCACGCCGCGAATATCCTGCCCGTCGATCAGCACGCGCCCCGCCGACACGTCGTAGAAGCGGAACAGGATGCGTGAAATCGTGGACTTGCCCGCGCCCGACGGCCCAACGATGGCGACGGTCCTGCCCGGCGGCACGGTGAAGCTCACCTGGTGCAGGATCGGCCGCCGGGGGTCGTAGCCGAAGTCGACGCGGTCGAAGACGATCTCGCCCGCGGCGGCACGAAGCGGCACCGCGTCCGGCGCATCCTCGATCTCGGCATTGATGCGCAGGAGATCGAACATGCGCTCGGTATCGACCAGGCTCTGCTTGATCTCGCGATAGACCATGCCGAGGATGTTGAGCGGCATGTAGAGCTGAATCAGGAAGGTATTGACCAGCACGAAATCGCCGAGCGTCATCCGTCCGGCGGCGACACCCTGGGCCGCCATCAGCATGACCGCAACGAGACCGGCGGCAATGATGAAGCCCTGGCCGATGTTGAGGACCGAGAGCGTCTGCTGCGAAGTCACGGCTGCCCGCTGGTAGCGTTCGAGCGAGCGGTCGTAGCGGCGCGCTTCATGCTCCTCGTTGCCGAA
>DATKQA010000502.1:0-2601 GCA_035523835.1 Candidatus Sulfotelmatobacter sp. | reverse complement strand
GCGTAACCGAGATTCATGGACATCGAGACGGCATCGCCGCCGGTTTCACCGAGCGTGGTGGCCAGCACTTTGATGATCCAGAAGATCAATGTGACCTCCGGAACTTTGCTGCGTTCGATTTCCTGATTCATGGGTGTGTTCCTGTCCGCGATGCTACTTTGAACTTCTGGTCTGAGCCTCGGTCGCCCGCCGAAGCCGATTGAGATTGTCGAGCGAGGCCAGCGCCGCGTCCGGATTGGCGACTGCAAGCGACAGGATCAGGGCTTCCAGGCCGACCAGCGTCGCGCCGTGCAGCGCCACTTGTCCGGGACGCCCGCGCGGAATGGCGACGCAGACATCGGCCAGTCTGGCGAGCGGGGTGTCGTCGGCTTCGGTGACCAGGACCGTCGGCAGCGAAAGCGCCCTGGCCTCGGTGAACAGCGCCTTCACTTCGCGGTACAGCCGGCCATAGGCGAGCACGAGCAGGGCATCGCCAGCTCGCAGATCGAGCAGTTGGTCGGCCAGCATCGAGCCGGTCGCATTAATGGTCCGGCTGCGGCGCCCGCTACGGCCGAGCAGGATCGAGACATAGGTGGCAAGTGCCGACGATGGTCCGATCCCGAACACGGCGATGCGTCCGGCGCTATCGAGGACGCGGACCGCTGCGGCGATTTGGGCGCGGCACGTGGCCGATTGCAGGATGTCCAGTCCCTCCTGATGAACCTGTAGGATGCTGTCCAGCGCTTCTCCGGTCGTCTTCTCAAGGTCGACCAAGGTTCGCCGCATGTCGTCAGCCGGTGTTGAGACTGTTCCTGATTTCAGGATCGCAGCCTTGAGATCGGCGAGGCTGGCGAAGCCCAGCGCTTGTATCGTGCGCAGCACCGTGGCGTCGGAGGTGCCTATCCGGGCGCCCAGGGCGGCGGCGGAACTGGCCAGAACG
This sequence comes from Candidatus Sulfotelmatobacter sp., assembly GCA_035523835.1. GTDB lineage: Bacteria > Pseudomonadota > Alphaproteobacteria > Ferrovibrionales > Ferrovibrionaceae > DASQHM01. The sequence continues at coordinate 1,682 of DATKQA010000502.1, read as the reverse complement.
AGCTGACGGTTTTCATCGATGAATTTTGCGACGCGCAGTCCGGCCGCACCAAGCCGCTGGCCGGCGTTCCGCAGCATGCGATCGAGCTCGCTTGCAAAATCGGCGGCTACCTCGATGCTCAAGCTGAGTTTCCTTTGTGTAGTAAAATGGAACTCGACATAGGGGTGTGTAGCATATACTACATGATCGCAACTTCAACCGGTTCGCGCCACCGATGATCCGCTGCTGCGCAAGTCTGGTGCGCTCGTTGATATGTGGAAGCCTGGTGCTGGCGGCGCTGACGCGATCAGCCGCCGCGGGGCCGCCTTATGTCTCCGACGACCCGGAGCCGACCGACACCAAGCATTTCGAGATCTACACGTTCAACCAGGGCACATCGACGAGCGCGGGCGTTTCCGGCGAGAGCGGCATCGATTTCAATTACGGCGCGGCGCCCGATCTCCAGCTCACCGCAACCGTGCCCGCCGGTTTCGACCAGGCGACCGGCGAGGGCACCGACATCGGCATGAGCAATATCGAGCTCGCCGCCAAATACCGCTTCCTGCATCAGGATACGTTCGGCCTCGATGTCGCAGTGTTCCCGCGCATCTTCCTGCCGAGCGGCTCGAACACGATCGGCGACAATCACGCCTCGCTGCTGCTGCCAATATGGGTACAGAAGGACTGGGTTGGCGGCTGGTCCGCGTTCGGCGGCGGTGGCTGCACCTTCAGCGAGATTCGCGCCGCCGATTTCTGCCAGGCCGGTGCAGTTCTGACTTACCAGATTTTGCCCAAGCTGCAGATCGGTGCCGAGCTGTTTCACCAGACCGCTGATTCACAGGGCACGCCGGCGTCGACCAGCGTCGGCGTCGGCTGGCGCTATGATCTCAACGACAACTATCACCTGCTCGGCTATGTCAGGCGTGGCATCCAGAACACGAACGAGACCGACCAATATTCCTGGTACGCCTCGGTGCTGTTCACGTTCTAATTTGGGTGGGTTAGCGAAGCGCAACCCACCGATCTTGAGTCGGAAGGCTGGTGGGTTACGCCTTCGGCCAACCACCCTACGAGCTTGGCGTCATGCCGTGATGTTGAACAGCATCTTGCTCATGCGGTCGTCTACCTTCATCACCGTCGCATTGGCGGCATAGGCGTCGCTTGCGATGACCTGGCTGACCAACTCCAGGGTGAGGTCGACATTGGGCGCGGCGACGAGGCCGTTCTGGTTGGCGAAGGAAGCCTGCGGATCGGAGACCGCAATCGTGGAAGGCGTCACCGCCGTGATGTTTGTCTGCGTGCCTCCGCCGGCGGTTGTGGTCTGGACAAGCTCGAGCGGTGCATAGGCCTGCGGCTCCCCGGCCGGCACCGCGCCATCGGCGTCAGGAAGCGCGCCCGTGGTCGTGGCGTTGGCGACGTTGGAGGCGGAGACCTGGAGGCGGCGCGCCGCTGCGTTCATGCCAGACAATGCGATCGTCGAGATGCTGTTCATCAAGGGCTCGCTGGACAGATGGGCTGGTCATCACTTAATGCACGCGCTCCATAAGCAAGCTTCAATGTCAGCAGCGGATTTTCCGTGATGGCGACAACGAGCCGTTTACCATTCGGTCGGGACCGCGGGTCCATGTCGGCTTGTGAGGGCAAACTGGAAGTGGCCGACCGCTACCGGGACGGTCGCCCTTTGGCCCAAAGCCGGCCTTCGC
>DATKQA010000501.1:0-2231 GCA_035523835.1 Candidatus Sulfotelmatobacter sp. | reverse complement strand
AGATCAACCTGGAGAACAGCGACCAGAAGGTCGGCGTCGAGATTGTCCGTCGCGCGCTGCAGACGCCGGCGCGGCAGATCGCCGAGAACGCCGGCTCCGACGGCGCCGTGGTCGCCGGCAAGCTCCTGGAGCAGAAGAACGCCAACTTCGGCTTCAATGCCCAGACCGGCGAGTACGTCGACATGGTGAAGGCCGGCATCATCGATCCGACCAAGGTGGTGCGCACGGCGCTGCAGGACGCCGCTTCGGTTGCCGGCCTGCTCATCACCACCGAAGCCATGGTGGCCGAGCGCCCGGAGAAGAAGGACGCCATGCCGGCGATGCCGCCGGGCGGTGGCATGGGCGGCATGGATTTCTAAGCCGACCCCAACGTTTCGCGTAACCCGGGGCCGCTCACGAGAGCGGCCCCTTTTTCTTCTTTGCCGCTAATGCAGCACGCGCTCGGCCGGGAAGCGCACCGCAACGGTGGTGCCGGCGCCGAGCCGGCTCTGCAGATCGATCGAGCCGCCGTGCAGCCGGATCAGCGATTGCACCAGGGTAAGCCCGAGGCCGGTTCCTTCGTAGCGGCGGTTGAGCCGGCCGTCGACCTGGCCGAACGGCGCCAGGGCCTTGGCGATGTCCTCCGGCGCGATGCCGATGCCGGTGTCCTGCACGCGGATTACCATGCCGCCGCACGGCGCGAGATCGGCCGACACGGTGATGGCGCCGCCGGCCGGCGTGAACTTGACGCTGTTCGACAGCAGGTTGATGAGGATCTGCTTCAGCTTGCGCGCGTCGGCGCGCAACCGCGGCAGGCCGTCCGGCAGGCGGCATTCGATGGCCAGCGCCGCCTCGTCGGCGCGCTGCTTGACCAGCCGCAGCGCCGCCTCGGCCGCTTCGTTCACGTCGATCTCCTCTTCCGTCAGTTCGACCTTGCCGGCCTCGATCTTGGCCATGTCGAGGATGTCGTTGATGACGGCGAGCAGATGCGCGCCGGAGGCATTGATGTCGCCGGCATATTCCTGATATTTCGCCGTGCCGAGCGGCCCCAGCAGTTCGTCGCGGATGATCTGGGAAAAGCCGATGATGGCGTTGAGCGGCGTGCGCAGTTCGTGGCTGACATTGGCCAGGAGTTCGCTCTTGGTGCGGTTGGCGATTTCGGCCGCCTCCTTCGCCGCCTGCAGTTCGTGCTCGTGCGCCTTGCGCGCGGTGATGTCGCTTGCCGACCCGGCCATGCGGAAGGCGCGGCCGAAGGCGTCGCGCTGGGCGAGGCCGCGGTCATACAGCCAGCGCCATTGGCCGTTGCCGTCCTGCACGCGGTATTCGCAGGCATAGACCGGCGTGCGCCCGGAGATGTGGTCGCGATAGGCCGCGCGGCGCCGCTCGCGATCCTCGGGATGCACGCGCTCGGCATAGAGCCGCTGCGCCTCCGCCGGGTCGGGCACGGCCATGCCCACGAGTTCCGCCAGGCGCGGCGACATGGCGACGTGGCCGGTAAGGATGTCCCAGTGCCAGAGACCCTCGTTGGCGCCCTGCATGGCAAGGGCATAGCGTTCCTCGCTTTCCTTGAGGGCGGCCTCGTAGCGTTTGCGTTCGGTGACGTCCTCGATCACGCCGTCCCATCTGATGTCGCCGTCGTCGATGCGCTGCGGGCTGGCGATGCAGCGCACCCACTTCAGCGCGCCCGATTCGGCGAAGATGCGGAATTCGGCATCGAAGCGGGCGAGCTGCGCCGAAGCCCGCAGCATGGCCGCGGCGATGCGCTCGGTATCCTCGGGATGGATGCGCCGGCGCATCACGCCGATGCCGGCCATCGCCGCGTCTGGCGCGATGCCGAAGAGTTCGCGCACGCCCTCGCTGACGAAGGTGAACTTGAAGCCGACGGTTTCGCTGAACGAGGCTTGGAAGACCACGCCGGGGATGTTCGCGGTCATGCCGAGGAAGCGCTGCTCGCTCCGGCGCAGGGCTTCCTCGCGATGCTTGATCTCGCTCACGTCGGCCCAAATGCCGATGCGGCTGCCCTCGTCGGTGCGGCGTTCATTGACCTGCAGCCAGCGGCCGTCCTGCAGCCGGTGCTCGCTGATGCCATCGCCGCGGCGATGTGCCGCCAGGCGCTCCTGCACGAAGTCTTCGATCTGCTCCGCCGGCAGGTCATAGGCGCGACGGGTCGCGGCGGCGCGCAGCAGTTCCTCGAAGCTGACGCCCGGCCTGATCATGTCGGCCACGACCGGATACATCTCGCGGTAGCGGTC
>DATKQA010000500.1:0-3263 GCA_035523835.1 Candidatus Sulfotelmatobacter sp. | reverse complement strand
AAGGAGCTCGAGGCCTATCGCCGGGTGTTCCGCGAGGTGAACGGCGCCGAGGCGCCGCCGCCGATCTCGGCCGGCTGGGTGTTCTGCGACGCCGACGAGACGCGTGCCTACGAACAAGCGCGGCGCTATATCGGCGGCTATTGGGAGACGGTGCTGAAGCACTACCAGTTCGCCGGCGATCACCTGAAGACCACCAAGGGCTACGAGTACTACGGCAAGATGTCGGACAAGATCAAAAAGTACGGCGACGAAGGCGCCATCGACTTCTTCATGCAGTTGCAGATCTGGGGCACGCCGGAGCAATGCCTGGAGAAGATCGTCGCGGTCAGCGACCGCACCGGCGCCGACAGTTTCGTCGGCGTCTTCTCCTATGCCGGCATGCCGCACGCCGAGGCCGACCGCAACATGCGGCTCTTTGCCGACAAGGTGATGCCGCGGCTCCAGCAACTGCCGACCGCGGCCGAGCGCGCCCGCAAGGTGGCCTGAGACAGCCTGCCGCCTGTCCTTCCGCCACCCGATCTCCTATGCTGCCGCCGGCCGTGGCGATGACACGGCCGGGGAGGGCGGCAGCAACAGGGGAGTTCGGGCCATGCATCGTCGCGCGTTCTTGCAATCCACCGCCGCCGCCGGCCTTGGCCTGATCAGCGCCGCCGTCCTGCCGCCGCTCGCCGTCCGCGCCGCCGAGAGCGACATCGTCGATGTCACCCTGGAGGCCAAGCCCTATCTCTTCGCGCCGCTCGCCGGCGTGAAGTTCCGCGGCTTCGCCTATAACGGCCAGATGCCGGGGCCGCTGATCCGGCTGCGCCAGGGCCAGACCTTGCGCGCCCGCCTGGTCAACCGCACCGGCAACCCCAGCACCATCCACTGGCACGGCATGATCCTGCCGAACGACATGGACGGCGTCGAAGGCGTGACCCAGCAGGCGGTGCCGTCGGGCGCCGACTTCACCTACAGCTTCAAGGCCGAACCGGCGGGGCTGCGCTGGTATCACAGCCACGTCATGCCGCAGGAGGCGCTCGGCCTGTTCGGCCCGCTGATCGTCGACGACCCCAAGGACGAGCATGCCGACGTGGAACTGGTCGCCGTGCTGCACGATGCGCCCGACATGCGCTCGTTCATGGCGGCGGTGAAGGGCCAGAGCAATGCGCCGATGATCGGCCCGAAGGACGCGCCGGAAATGGCCATGGAAATGGGCGGCATGCACCGCGGCCACGGCGACATGTCCGGCATGAAGATGCCGGGCATGAGCCAGGGCGACGGCATGAAAATGACGATGGCGGGCGGCGGGCACGGCAAGGCCGGCGCCATGCCGATGATAGCGGGCCCGATGATGCAAGGCATGGGCGACGAGGTCGCCTTCGTCGCCCGCGCCATCAACGGCGCCTGCTATCCGCACGGCAAGCCGACATTGGTCAAGGTCGGCCAGCTCGTCCGGCTGCGCCTGCTCAACGCCAGCCCGAGCGTCACCCACTATGTCCGCCTCGCCGGCCACAAGCTCACCGTGTCGCACAGCGACGGCAACCGCCTGCCGGCGACCGTCGAAGTCGACGTGCTGCGGCTCGGTCCGGCCGAGCGCTACGACGCCTGGTTCCAGGTCGGCAGGCCCGGCGCCTGGCTGCTGCAGGCCATCGCCAGCGACCGCATGGCGGCTGGACAGGCGCTCCTGCTGCATACGCCGGGCATGGCGCGCGCCAAGCCGATGGTGCCGCCGCCGCTGCTGCACGGCGCCGAGGTGTTCAGCTATGCCCGGGCCGGCGATGCCATCGAGGCCGGCAACGCGCCGTTCCCCGGGCATTTCGACGTCCGGCAGGATTTCGTGCTGTCCGGCGGCGAAGGCGGCGGCGGCGCCTGGATGATCAACGGCAAGGTCTGGCCGGACACGCCGAAGGTCCATGCCCGCCGCGGCGACCGCGTGCTGATCCGCTTCCGCAACGACAGCGACATGGAGCATCCGATGCACCTGCACGGCCATGTCTTCGATCTCGTGGAAATCGGCGGCAAGGTGCTGAAGAACCCGCTGCCGAAGGATACCGTGCTGGTGCCGAAGGGCGGCGGCACGGCAAGCTGGGCTTTCACCGCCAATTCGCCGCCCGGCCGCTGGCTGCTGCATTGCCACAACAGCGTGCATATGATGGCCGGCATGATGACCGAGGTGGACTACGCCTGAGCCGGCGGCCGTTCACGCTTCGTCAAGAACTTGGCCGCATGCTCGGCCTGTCAGCGACCATCTCGACGTATCCCCATGGCCGGATTTTTCGCCAGGCTGTTCGGCAAGTCTCCCGCCACCCCGGCGGCGGAGCGCGCCGCCGCGCGCCAGCAGGCGCAGCAGCAGGCCGAGCGGATCATGACGCCGGAGCGCCAGGAGTTGCTGCGCCGGGCCATGGAGATCCAGTCCGCCAAGCAGAAGATCTTCGACGCCCTGAGCGACGAGAAGAAGCAGGAACTGGTGGCGATGACCATGCGCAAGGCGCTCAACGAGCGCCCCGCCGCCGCGCCGCCGAAGCGCCCGCGCTGACGCTTCCCCGCACCGAAGACTTGAGAGCCGATCGACGTCATGCCTGCGCCAGGCCGGCATCCAATGTGACGGCGCGTCTGGCACCGTCCCTTCCCGTCATGCCGGCGCCAAGCCGGCATCCAAGGACGCCGCACAATTCGCCTGGACCCCGGCTTTACGCCGGGGTGACGACGAGAAAGTGGCGGTTACGTCATTTGCATCGTCATGCCGGCATCCAATGTGACGGCGCGTCTGGCACCGTCCCTTCCCGTCATGCCGGCGCCAAGCCGGCATCCAGGGACGCCGCACAATTCGCCTGGACCCGGCTTCCGCAGGGACGACGACGAGAGGCGTCAGTCCGCGAGGGCGGCGACCTTGGCGCGGTGCCGGCCGTCGAGCACGCGATTGACCGCCTGCAGCAGCGCCTCGCCCTCGATCGGCTTGCGCAAGCCGGCCTTGGCGCCGAGGTTCATGGCGATGCCGAGGTACTTTTCCCATTCGTCGACGCCCGACATCGCCAGCACCGGCAGGTCGGGCCATTCGCTGCGCAGGATCTGCATCAGCTCGATGCCGTCCATTTCCGGCATCAGCATGTCGGTGACAACCAGGTCGACGGCGGCGCCGCGCAGATAGTCGAGCGCGTCGCGTCCATGCCCCGTGGTCTTGACGGCGAAGCCGGCGCGGGTCAGCACGCGCTGCAACAGCACGCAGGAATTGCCGTCGTCGTCGACGATCAGGATGGTCGCGGCGCGCCGCCCGGGGCGCGGCG
>DATKQA010000499.1:0-2225 GCA_035523835.1 Candidatus Sulfotelmatobacter sp. | reverse complement strand
ACGAAGGCCTCGCGCCGCTGCATGTGATCGAGGCGGTATTGCAGCTCGCGCCGGTAGACGTCGTCGGGGATTCGATCGACGCTGACGAAGACTTCGAACATCTCCGCGAAGGTCATGCCGGGGCGCAGCCGGTCCGCCGGCAGGTGCATCTGCTGCAGCACTTCGCGGTTGAAATCGACCAGCCGGCCGTCGTTGTCGAACACCATGATGCCGTGCATGATGTTGTCGAAGGTGCCGCGCAGCACGCGGCTGGTGCGCGCGAGCTCGCGCTCCGCCTCGACCATCTTGGTGATGTCGGTCGAGGTGCCGCGATAGCCGACGAAACGGCCGTCGACGGCGAAGACCGGCTTGCCGCTGATGCTGAGATAGAGCCAGCTCCCGTCGGCGCGATGGCGGCGGACGCGGAAATTGCGGTACGGCCGATGCGCCGCAATGTCGGCTTCGTGGCGCAAGCCTTCCGCCGGATCGATCGCTTCTATGCCGGTGTCGGCCCAGCGCCTGCCGAGCACATTGGCGCGGGCGACCGCTTCCGGGCCGCGCGAGCCCGCCGCCAGGAAGGTGAAGCGGAGCGCCGCATCCTGCTCCCACAGCCAGTCGGTCGAAGCGGCGGCGAAGTCGCGAAAGCGCTGCTCGCTGTCGGCCTCGACGGCCGCCGGCGAGGGCTTCGGCGGTTTGCGTTTGCGTTCGGCCATCGGGCTCCTGACGTGGCGGCATGGCTGCCGACACTGCCACGCAAGTCGGAATCTGGAACGGCGGTCCGGTTTTTGCCAGCCCGACATTAACCGCGCGCCTGAAACAAACCGTTAACAATGGCTTCGCGCGGATGTTGTTGCAGCGCACCCGGGATCGCCGCGTTGCCAGTTGATTCGCTTGGCAAACTTCGCCTCGACAGTGTTTGTCAGACGGCCGCTTTGCGCCGTAAAATGCCGGCGCCGATCCATCAGGGATCACCGACGGCGGCCCTTTGACCCGGAGCCGCCGTATGCACAATCAGGGGAACGCCAGGACGCGATGAGCGAGCAGAAATTCGAGGGCCTTTATCAGGAGGCCCTGTTGTTCCATTCCCGTGGCCGCCCGGGCAAGCTCGAGATCACCCCGACCAAGCCGATGGCGACCCAGCGCGACCTGTCGCTCGCCTATTCGCCCGGCGTGGCGGCGCCCTGCCTCGCCATCCACGAGGATCCCAACCTCGCCTATGACTATACCGCGCGGAGCAACGTGGTCGCCGTCATCTCCAACGGCACGGCCGTGCTCGGCCTCGGCAACCTCGGCGCGCTGGCCTCGAAGCCGGTCATGGAAGGCAAGGCGGTGCTGTTCAAGCGCTTCGCCGACATCGACGGCATCGATCTGGAAGTGGCGACCGAGGACGTCGACGAATTCGTCAATGCCGTGCGCTACCTCGGCCCGAGCTTCGGCGGCATCAATCTCGAGGACATCAAGGCGCCGGAGTGCTTCATCATCGAGCAGCGCCTGCGCGAGCTGATGGACATTCCGGTCTTCCACGACGACCAGCACGGCACGGCCATCATCGCCACCGCCGGCATGATCAACGCGCTCGACCTCACCGGTCGCAAGCTCAAGGATATCAGGATCGTGGTGAACGGCGCCGGCGCCGCCGGCGTCGCCTGCCTGGAACTCCTGAAGAGCATGGGCCTGCCGCACGACCACGCCATCCTGTGCGACACCAAGGGCGTGCTCTACGAGGGCCGCCGCGACGGCATGAACCAGTGGAAATCGGCCCATGCGGTGCGCACCCGGGCGCGCACCCTGGAAGAGGCGATGAAAGGCGCCGACGTCTTCTTCGGCCTTTCGGCCAAGGATGCGGTCACCCGCGACATGGTGAAATCCATGGCCGCCAAGCCGATCATCTTCGCCATGGCCAACCCCGATCCGGAGATCACGCCGGAAGAGGTGGCGGCGATCCGCTCGGACGCCATCATGGCCACCGGCCGTTCCGACTACCCGAACCAGGTCAACAACGTCCTCGGCTTCCCCTACATCTTCCGCGGGGCCTTGGATGTTCGAGCGAGTACAATCAACGACGCCATGAAGATCGCCGCCGCCGAGGCCATCGCCGAGCTGGCGCGCCAGGACGTGCCGGACGAAGTGGCGGCGGCCTACAAGGGCGAGCGGCCGCAATACGGCCCGAACTACATCATCCCGGTGCCGTTCGATCCCCGCCTGATCAGCCACATCCCGCTGGCGGTGGCCAAGGCGGCCATCGC
>DATKQA010000498.1:0-5943 GCA_035523835.1 Candidatus Sulfotelmatobacter sp. | reverse complement strand
GATCGTGACCCCGCGCATGCCGCGGGTGATCGCGACGTAGGCGAGCCGCCGTTCCTCGGCCGGGTCGCCATAGTCCGGCGGGAAGACGCCGTCTTCCCAGGCCGGCAGGAAGACCTGGGGGAATTCGAGACCCTTCGCCTTGTGCAGCGTCATCAGCTGGACGCGTCCGGTCTTGTCGTCGTCTGGGCCGCCGGTCGCGAGTGCGGCATGGTCGAGGAGCTCACGCGCGGTATGGAAACCACCGGCAAGCTGCACGAGCTCCTGCAGGTTTTCGAGCCGGCCTTCGTTGGCCTCGGCCCGGCTTTCCCGCAGCATCCGGCGGTAGCCGGTCGTGTCGATCAGCAGCGACAGCTGGTCGGCGAGGGTCGCCGTGCGGTTGCGGGCGACGCGGCGGACGGCGTCGGCGAAGGCGAGGCCGGCGGAACGGGCTTTCGGCGGCAAAGGTGCGGTTTCGAGGGCGTCGAGCAGCGACATCGAACGCCATGCGGCTTCGGCTTCGAGCACCGCCATAGCCTTCGGCCCGAACCCGCGCGCCGGCAGATTGATGACGCGCCGGAAGGCCTCGTCGGCCTGCCGGTCGTCGGGGGTCGCCGCCAGGCGCAGGAGTGCGAGCGCATCCTTGATCTCGGCGCGCTGGTAGAAACCGACATCGCCGACGAGCGCGTACGGGATATGCGCCCGCATCAGCGCCTCCTCGAAGCCGCGCGACAGCGCATTGCTGCGGTAGAGGATCGCCATCTCGTCCCAGACGAGACCTTCGGCATGGCGGCGGGCGATCTGTGCCGCGAGGCCAGCGGCTTCGGCCTCGGCATCATGGAAACGGAGGATCTCGATCCGCTCACCGGCAGGTTTGCGGGTGAAGAGGGACTTGCCGAGGCGCTGCTGGTCTTGCTCGATGACGGCGTTCGCGGCGCCGAGGATGTGCCCGGTTGACCGGAAATTCTCTTCGAGGCGGAAGACTGCTGCGCCGGGGAAGTCGCAGGTGAAGCGACGGATATAGCCGACATCGGCGCCGCGCCAGCCGTAGACGCTCTGGTCGTCATCGCCGACTACGAAGATCTCGCCGTGGTCGGCCGCCAACAGCCGCAACCAGGTGAACTGGGCGAGGTTGACATCCTGGAACTCGTCGGCGAGGACGCAGCCAAAGCGATCCGCCCAGCGCCGACGGTAGCCGGCATCCGCCTGCATCACCACCACCGGCCATAGGAGCAGGTCCCCGAAATCCGCGGCATTCGCCTCGCGCAGGCGGCGCTGGTATTCGCCGTAAAGTAGCGCGCACCTGCGGAATCCTTCCGGGTCGATCGGCAATCCGGAGCGCCTGGCTTCTGCGATCATCGCCTCGGTCCGCGCCGGCGCCTCGCCGGGTGCAACGAGGTCATCCTTGAACCGGGCGAGCCGCTGGCACATCAGCTTCAGCGGGTCGCGGCCATTGCCGGCGCCGTCATCGGTATCCGAAAGGTTCAGCGCCTTGAGCGTGCGCTTCAAAAGCCGGCGGCTGTCGTCGGCGTCGAGGATGTCGAAACCGGGGCGCAGCCCGGCGATCTCGGGCTCCTCGCGCAGCTGGCGCGCCGCGAGGCCGTGGAACGTGCCGAGCCAGGACGGTGCTGCTCCGTCGAGAGCGGCGCCGACGCGGTCGCGTATTTCGGCCGCGGCCTTGTTCGTGAAGGTGACGCTGAGAACGCGGTTTGCGGCGATGCCGCGCCTGCCGATCCGATCCGTGATCGCCGCGGTCAAGGTCCGGGTCTTGCCGGTCCCAGCACCGGCCAGCACCAGCACGGCGCCGGGCTTCACCGCTGCCGCAGCCTGTTGCGGTGTGAGGCTGGAGAAGCATCGCGCGGGGGCCGTCATTTTCCGACCTCTCCGCCGATCTGCAGGACGTCGTTCCAATCGGTGCCGATGGGTGGCCGCAGCCGTTCGAACGGGACGCCGGCCGCGGCGGCGAGTTCGGCGTGCCGAGCCGCGTAGCGCTCGCCGGCCGGGTTCGCGTCGCTGGCGCCCGCGACGCATGCACCGGGCAGTGGTGCAAGTCGTCTGAGAAGGTGCTCGATGAGGCGCAGGGTGGCAGGTCCCATGCCGCCGCCGGTCGCGGAGTAAAGTGTGTCGGCGCGGATATTCTCGATCGCCGCGAGGCTAAGCGCGTCGATCGGCGCCTCGGCGATTGCCAGGCGGCGGCACGGTGAGGCTGCACCCGGCAGGCGGAACAGGGTCTTGGTGCCGCCGCGCAATGAGCCTTTGAAGACCCGCCCGCGGATCTCGACATGCGTCACGGCACCGCCGTCGCCGCGATGCGCGAACCAGGCGCTGCCGTAAGGTCCCTCACGCAGAACGTCGGCCTCAGCGGCGGCGTCGAGGACGTCTCCTGGTAGGTGACGGGTGGCGGTGAGATAATTCCAGACCGGCGAACCGTGGTGTAGCCGGCGGCGCCGACCCCAGCGCAGCGGGACGGGCATTCCGGGCCCCGTTTCCCCGGCGCCGAACGAGATTTCCGGAAACGCCGGAACAGCCCCGACGACGCGCCGCAGCTCCCGCCGCACCTGGCCGAAATTCAGGTTCGGATCGAGATATTGGACGAGATCGAAGACGTCGCCCTTGGCGGCGCCCTGCGGATCCCACCAGCCGCGGCCCTCGTGGTTGACGATCAGGATCTCGCCGGTGCCGCGGCGATATTTGAGGGCGTTGCGTGTGCTTTCCCTGTGGTCGAGCCGCCATGGCTGCGGCCAGGCTTCGAGCAGTGCGGCGCAGTGCACCCCTTTGCGGAACGCGTCGAGCTCCGCATCCTCGGCTTGCATGGTTTTCTTCTCCCGGCGAGCGGCAGCGCGGATGGCACGCCTGCTTTTCCGCTTCACTTTGCTCGCTGGCGTGCGCGGGACCGCGGAGCCGCCGGCGGGGCAAGGGCGCCTCGGGCGGCCGCGCAGCGGCTTCCCTTGCGGCGCCGCCGGCGCCCGCGGTAGCGGCTCTTCGCTGTTCTTGCGCTCGTCACCCCGCCAGTTGTCGGGGTCTTTCTGCGAACGGACCGGGGAAAACGCGCCGAACGATGATGTCGGCCACACACCGCTGGCGCCACGCCGAAGCGGCGCGAGGCCTCACGGGGTGCGTGTTGGTGGCGGTCAGAAGCGGTAGCCGCAGCGCGCGAGATGCTCGGCGTAGCGCTCGTCGAGAACACCGGTGCCGTGTGCCAGCTGGGTGAGGTTGAGGTCGCCGCCGTAATTGACCTTGAGGAGCACCGGCCCTCGCGCGGGCGCCATCTCGGAATGGGAAGCGCTGAAGCGGCTGGTGGTGTCGCACGCTGCTGTGCTGCCAGGCGGCCGTACCCAGTCCTGGGAGCTGAGGACCGAGAGGACATCCGAGCAAGAAGAGTACGTCCTCAGTCTTCGCTCGACAGCGTGCTGAGAAAAGGGGGTCGCCGATGGATTGGTTCGAAACGCTCACCGGGTTTCGAGAAGACGGTTACGAGGAAACCCGTGCCCGGCTTGAAGTCACGAGCGGGAGACTCTGCTCTCGGATCAATGGCACGAGCTATGAAATCGGTGAGCTCGAATTGATTTCGCTTCAGGCTCTCCGGGAAAGGGCGGCATCGGGAAGCAACCTGCGTGGCCGGATCAGGACAAGCGTAGTCACAGGCGATGTACGGCGCATGCGTCCGCAAGAACGAGCGGCTCTGCGTCGAGAGCCGCGCCGCTTCGGTCAACCTCGCCGAGGCGCAGGCCTTCATGGAGGACGAGAAGCGGATCCTCGTCTTCAGCGACGCCGGCGGCACCGGCCGCAGCTACCACGCCGATTTCGCGGCCAAGAACCGGCGGCTGCGCGTCCATTACCTGCTCGAGGCCGGCTGGAAGGCCGACACGGCGATTCAGGGCCTCGGGCGCAGCAACCGGACGAACCAGGCGCAGCCGCCGCTGTTCCGGCCGATCGCGACCAACGTCAAGGCTGAGAAGCGCTTTCTGTCGACGATCGCGCGCCGGCTCGACACCTTGGGTGCGATCACCCGCGGCCAGCGCCAGACCGGCGGGCACGGGCTGTTCCGCGCCGACGACAACCTCGAATCGGTCTATGCCCGCGCCGCGCTGCGCCAGCTCTACGTGCTGCTCTATTCCGGCAAGATCGAGGAGTGCCCGCTGCAGGCCTTCGAGGACGCGACGGGGCTCAAGCTCACCGGCAATGACGGCAGCCTGCGCGAGGACCTGCCGCCGGTCACGACCTTCCTCAACCGCCTGCTGGCGCTGACGATCGAGCTGCAGAACCGGCTCTTCGGCGTCTTCGACGACCTCCTGCAGGCAAAGATCGAGGGCGCGATCGCCTCCGGCACCTACGATCTCGGCGTCGAGACATTGACCGCCGAGAGCCTGACCATCGCAGGCCGGCGGACGCTCTATGTCCATCCACAGACCGGCGCCGAAACGGAGATCTTCACGATCCGGCGGCGCGAGCGTAACCGGCCGATGACCCTCGAAGCCGCGCTCGACCGCGCCGGCGATCCGCGCGCCGTCCTGCTCGTTAATACCCAATCCGGCCGCGCAGCGGTCCAGGTGCCGGCGCCGAGCCTGATGCTCGACGACGGCCGCGTCGAGCGCCGCGTGCGCCTGCTGCGGCCGATGGACCGCACGGCGATCCCGCTGGATCGACTCGCCCAGACCCATTGGCAGAAGGCCGATCGGGAAAGCTTTGCCTGCGCCTGGGAGGCAGAACTCGCCGAGATCCCGGTCTTCACCGATAGCGATTTGCACATTGTCACCGGCCTGCTGTTGCCAATCTGGCGGCGACTGCCCGACGAACACTGCCGCGTCTACCGGCTGCAGACGGACGACGGCGAACGCGTCATCGGCCGCCTCGTCTCGCCTGCCTGGGTCGCGCAGGCCGCCACCGACACGCCGGCCCTGGCCCCCGCCGACGCGTGGAACGCCGTGCTCGGCGGCAGGACCATTCTGCAGTTGCAGGACGGGCTCGAGCTCCGCCGCGTCCGGGTCATGGGCGAATACCGCGTCGAGCTCTCGGGCTTTACGAGCGGATTGGTCGACCGCCTGAAGGCGATGGGCCTCGTTTCCGAGATCATCACCTGGAAGCTCAGGCTGTTCGTGCCGACCGGGGATGCCGGGCCGACAATCCTCGGCACCCTTCTGGACCGCTTCCCGCTCGTCCGCCTTGCCGGCAGGCAGGCGGCATGAGACGGCGATGTCCTCCCTTGCTGCCGAACTGGCGCGGTGCCTCGCGCGCGATGCCGAGGCGGTGTGCCGCCATTGCCTGTCGAACGGCCGGCGCAGCGGCCGCTACTGGCTCGTCGGCGACGTCGGCAACACGCCGGGCCGCAGCCTCTTCGTCCGGCTGACCGGACCGGAATCCGGCAAGGGTGCTGCGGGCAATTGGACCGACGCTGCCTCGGGTCAGTATGGCGATCTGCTCGATCTGATCGCGCTCAACCGCGGCCTCGACCATCTGCATGACACGCTCGACGAGGCCCGCGCTTTCCTGCGCCTGCCGCGGCCGGCAGCGGATCTCGACCGGGTCCATCGCTCGACCTCGGCATCTACCGGTTACCCGGAATCCGCCCGGCGCCTGTTCGCGATGTCGCGGCCGATCGCCGACACCGTTGCCGAGGCCTATTTGCGCGAGCGCGGAATAACCGTGGTCGCCGGAACCGAAGCCCTGCGCTTCCACCCGCGCTGCTTCTATCGCTCCGACCCGCACTCTCCGACCGAGATCTGGCCGGCATTGATCGCCGCCGTCACCGACCTCGACGGCTGGATCACCGGCGTGCACCGCACCTGGCTCGACCCGTCCGGCTGCGCCAAGGCGCCGATCGACACGCCGCGCCGCGCGATGGGTCACCTCCTCGGCCACGGCGTCCGCTTTGGCGTGGCGAGTGACACGATGGCCGCCGGCGAAGGCATCGAAACCATGCTGTCTCTACGCATGGCATTGCCCGGCATGCCGATGCTGGCCGCACTC
>DATKQA010000497.1:0-7385 GCA_035523835.1 Candidatus Sulfotelmatobacter sp. | reverse complement strand
CGCCGAGAGCGTCGATCAGGCGCGCGACGCCGCCGAGCTGATCGAGGTCGCCTACGACGACCTGCCGACGGTGGTCGACGCGCGCGAGGCCGACGAGCCGGGTGCGCCGCTGCTCTATCCCGAGCACGGCTCGAACCTGTGCGTGCACTGGCTGAGCCATGACGGCACGGCGGCGGCGGCGGCTTTCGCCCGCGCCCACAAGACGGTGGCGATCGACCTGGTCAACAACCGCGTGGTCGGCAATCCCATGGAGCCGCGCGTCGCCATCGGCGACTGGCACGCGGCAAGCGGAACCCACACGCTCTATTCGCCGACCCAAGGCGTGATCCGCGTGCAGAACGGCCTCGCCACCCTGGTCTTCAAGGTGCCGAAGGAGAAGATGCGGGTGATCTCGCCCGATGTCGGCGGCGGCTTCGGGCTGCGCGGCAAGCTGTTCCCGGAGACCGTACTGGTGGTCTGGGCGGCGAAACGGCTCGGCCGTCCGGTCAAGTGGCTCGCCAGCCGGCAGGAGACTTTCCTGTCCGATCCGCACGGCCGCGATCACCTCACCCACGCCGAGATGGCCTTCGACGAAAACGCCCGGCTGCTGGCGATGCGGGCGGAGACCCGCGCCAATGTCGGCGCCTATCTCTTGGATTTCGGGCCGCGCATTCCGACCGTCGCCGGCGCGCGCATCGCCGGTACGGTCTATGACGTGCCGGCGATGCAGCTTTCGGTCCGGGTGATGTTCACCAACACGGTGCCGACCGATGCCTATCGCGGCGCCGGGCGGCCGGAGATCGCCTATCAGATGGAGCGGCTGTTCGATCTGGCGGCGCGCGAATTCGGCATCGGCCGCGACGAGATCCGTCGGCGCAATTTCATCCGCCCGGAGCAGCTTCCCTACAAGAACCAGGTCGGCATGATCATCGACTCCGGCCATTTCCAGGAGACCATGGAACTGGCGCTCGCCAAGGCCGACTGGCAGGGCTTCGAGGGCCGCCGCGGCGAGGCGCGCCGGCGCGGCCTGCTGCGCGGCATCGGCCTCGGCTACTACATCGAAGCCTCCGGCGGCATGCCGACGGAACAGGCGCGCGTGCGGATCACGCCCGAAGGCCGCGTCGAGCTCATCGTCGGCACCTTCAGCCACGGCCAGGGGCACGAGACCGCCTTTGCGCAGATCGTTGCCGAGCGCCTCGGCGTGCCCTTCGAGCGCATCGACTACCGTCAGGGCGACACCGACTTCGTCAAGGCCGGCAACGGCACCGGCGGCTCGCGCTCGTCGCAGATGGGCGGCATGGCCAGCGCGCTCGCCGTCGACAAGGTCATTGCCAAGGCGCGGCGGCTGGCGGCGCATGCCTTCGAGGCGGCGGAGGCCGATGTGCTCTATGCCGACGGCGTGCTCAGCGTCGCCGGCACCGATCTCCGCATGACCCTGCAGCAGGTCGGCGTGCTGGCGCAGGACAAGGCGAAGTTGCCCGACGGCGAAGTGCCCGGTCTCGACGAGACGCATCTCTACGAGCGGCCGACGGAATGCAATTTCCCGAACGGCGCCCATATCGCCGAGGTCGAGATCGATGCCGACACGGGCCGTGTGCGGGTGGCGAAATATACCTGCGTCGACGATTGCGGCGTCATCATCAATCCGCTGCTGGTCGCCGGCCAAGTGCATGGCGCGGTGGCGCAGGGGCTGGGCCAGGCGCTGCTCGAGCGCACCTCCTACGATGCCGAGAGCGGGCAGCTTCTCGCCGGTTCCTTCATGGACTACGACCTGCCGCGGGCCGACGACATGCCGGTGTTGGAGATCGGCTTCAATCCCGTGCGCAACCCCTCGAACGACCTCGGTGTCAAGGGCGTCGGCGAAGGCGGCGCCTGCGGCGCGCCGCCGGCCATCGTCAGCGCCATCGTCGATGCGCTCGGCGATCCCGCGGTCACGCACCTCGACATGCCGGTGACGGCGGAGAAGGTGTGGCGGGCGATGCGGCGGCCGCCGTCGCCGGCCGCCGCCGAATGACGCGCGATCGTTCGGCTCAGGCGGTCGCCAGCGCGTAGATGCCTTCGGCGTCGTCCGGCAGGCGGTATTGCCGCCAGGTCGCGCCGCCGTCCTCGGTGCCGAACACCTGGCCACGCCGTGAGGCGCAATAGACCTGCTTCGGATCGGCCTCGCTCGCCGCCACGATCATCAGCGTGCTCTCGATCGACACGTCGTGGTCGAAGCGCTGCCAGCTCTCGCCGAGATCGGTGCTGCGATAGAGCGAGCCGGCATCGCTCACCGCGGCGACGCTGAGCGCGGCGTAGAGGGTGCGGGGATCGTGCGCCGAGACCTTGACGTCGCGCGCATAGGTCAGCGGCGAGAAGCGGCCGATGCCCATTTCCTCCCAGGTGGTGCCGCGGTCGCGGCTGCGGAACAGGCCCATGCGGTTGGCGAGGAAGACCGTGCCGGCGCGGGCCGGACTGATCGCCAGCGCGTGCGAATCCATCATCCCTTCGGTGTCGGTGTCGCTGACGATGCGGCTCTTGAACCGCGGGTCCTCGGTGAAGCGCAGCAGGCCTTCGTTGCAGCCCTCCCAGGTTTCGCCGCCGTCAAGGCTGCGCACCACCCCGCCGACCTCGAGCCCGGCATAGATCTCGTCGACGTTGTTCGGATCGATGGCGAGGCGCACCACGCGGGTCGGGAAGCTCATGCGCACCAGGCCCTGCGGCACCGGCACCTTGAGTTCGCGCCAGCTCTCGCCGCCGTCGCGGCTGCGATAGATGGTGGTGCCGAGCGTGCCGACGTAGAGCGTCCGGCTATCGCGCGGATGGATCAGGATGGACCAGACGATGCGCTCCTTGCCCGGCAGCGGCAGGTGGTGCCAGCTATCGCCGCCGTCGGTGCTGCGGTAGGGGCCTTCCTGGGTGCCGATATAGACCGTGCCGGGCGTGCCGCGCTGCACGGCGATGCTGCGTACCTCCACGCCGTCAGGCAGGCCGGCTTCGAGCCGCGCCCAGCGGCCGTTCGCAACCTCCAGGCGATAGGCGCCATGCGCCGGTTTTCCGGCCTGCCAGGCGGCGGCGCCGGCATAGACGAAGCTTCCCATCAGCACCTCCCGGGTCCGGTTCGGTTTCTCCCGCTTTTTGCTGCGGCCGATTTAATACCTTTTCTCAGCGCCCGTCGCGGGTGGCGCCGGTCGCGATCATGTCGTCTATTTCCCCCTGGGAATAGCCGGTCTCGCGCAGCACCTCGACGCTGTGCTCGCCGAGCCGCGGCTGCAGGCGGCGGATCTCGCCCGGCGTGCGGCTGAAGGTCGGCGGAATGCCGGGCATGCGCAGGCGCCCCTCGGTCGGATGGTCCACTTCCTGCCAGAAGCCGGTGGCGGCGAGCTGCGCATCCTCCAGCAGGTCTTCCAGCGTATTGACCGGCCCGTGCGGCACGTTGGAGTTCTTCAGGAGCGCGATCCATTCGGCATTGGTGCGCGTGGCGCAGACCTTGGCCAGGGTGGAATAGACCACCTCGATATTGGCCAGCCGCGAGGCCAGCGACTTGAAGCGCTCATCGGCGATGATGTCGGGCCGCTCGATCAATTGGCAGAACTCGCGCCAATGGGTGTCGGTATAGGGCAGCAGCGCGAAATAGCCGTCCTTCGACGGATAGGGCCGGCGCTCCTTGTTGAGCACGCGCTTGTAGCCGGCGGTGTCGAGCCGCGGCAGGAAGCTTTCGCCGTAGAGATGCTCGACCATGACGTAGGCGACCAGCGATTCGAACATCGGCACTTCCACCGCCTGGCCGAGGCCGGACTTCTCGCGCTCGTAGAGCGCCGCGAGCACCGCGGCGACCACCGCGTTGGAACTGGTCTTGTCGGCGACGATGGTGGGCAGGAAGCGCGGCGCGCCG
Source organism: Candidatus Sulfotelmatobacter sp. (assembly GCA_035523835.1). GTDB lineage: Bacteria > Pseudomonadota > Alphaproteobacteria > Ferrovibrionales > Ferrovibrionaceae > DASQHM01. The sequence goes on along the minus strand of DATKQA010000497.1, from coordinate 3,532 downwards.
GCGACCGCCGTCTGCAGCGAGGCGAGGCCGGAACCGGCCTGGATGATGTCGTCATAGGCGGCCTTGGGGCCCATCGGGCCGGCGGCGCGATAGCCGTAGGTGGCGAGATAGATCAGGCGCGGGTTGAGCTTCTCGAAGGCCTCGTAGGGCACGCCGAGGCGCGCTGCCGGCTCGGGGCGGTAATTGTGCATCAGGACGTCGGCGGTCTTGGCCATGCGGAACAGCGCGCGCCGGCCGGCGTCCTTCTTCAGGTCCAGCACGATGCTGCGCTTGTTGCGGTTGCAGCCGAGGTAGAAAGCGGCCATGTCCTGGTTGCGCTTCGGGCCGAGCTGGCGCGTGGTGTCGCCTTCCGGCGGCTCGATCTTGATCACGTCGGCGCCGAGGTCGCCAAGCTGCTGCGCGGCCCAGGGGCCGAGCACCACCGAGGTGCAATCGAGAATTCTGACGCCTGCCAAAGGCCCAGCCATAGCGTGGTTCCTCCCTCTAAGCTCTTTTCGCCCGGCCGGGCCGGGTTGGCCTTTGCCAAATCCGACACTGCTTATGCCTTGGCGGCGGACAAAGGTGAAGCCCGCAATTATGCAGGCGAGGCCCTTGCTTGCGGCATGCTTGCGGCCACCGGTTTGCGGGTGCCGCGGGCAATTACACAATTATTGCTTGTGAAATAGCCGGCCCGCTCAGATCGAGTTGACCAGCGCACCGGCCCGCATCTGCTCGTTGAGGCGATGCACATGGTAGTGCATGGCGAGCTTGATGGCATAGGCATGCAGCACCACCGGTTCGCGCCGCGCCCGCAGAATGGCGAAGAAGCGTCGGCGATACTCCCGCCGAAGCGCCGGCTCCGGCACGCGGCGCATCAGGCGCAGGAAGATGCCGACGGCCTCGAGGCACCAGCGGGCATTGACCTTGAGTCGTCGGAACGGGTGGTGCCGCAGGTGGTCGAGCCGGCTCCGCTCCGGGCGGAGGCGCGCGCCGAGATAGAGTTCGTCGAGCCGGGCAAAATAGGCCGGCGGCCGGTAGAGCTCGTCCATGACCTGGAGGTAGCCCTGCTTCAATTGCTCGCGGCCGAGCCTGAGCGGAATGACATTGGTGCCGTGCTCCGGCCGGTCGGCCGGATCGAGCCGGCCTTCGCCGAGCAGCCGCGCATGGAGCGGCGTCTTCGGAATGGCCGAGAGCATGCCGACCATTGAGGTGACGATGCGCGCCTCGCGGATGAATTGCTGCTGGGCCGCGAAAATCGCCGCATCGTCGCTGTCGAAGCCGAGGATCATGCCGCTCCAAACCTCGATGCCGGCGCGCTGGATGCGGTGCACCTTTTCCAGCATGCCGGCACCGCGGCGGAGGTTCTGATACTTCTTCGTTTCGCGCAGCGCCGCCTCGTTCGGCGTCTCGATGCCGACGAAGACGATACGGACGTTGGCGTCGACCAGCATCTGCAGCAACTCGGCATCGTCGGCGAGATCGATCGAGGCCTCGGTCAGGAAGGTCATCGGATAGTGCTTCGACCGCTGCCAGGCGATGAGCTCGGCCAGCACGCCCTTGATCGCCTTCTTGTTGCCGATCAGGTTGTCGTCGACGATGAAGACCGTGTCCTTGCCGGCGGCGAGAAGCGCCTCGACCTCGGCGATGATCTGCCGGGCGGTTTTCAGCCGCGGCCGTCGGCCGAAGACGACGATGATGTCGCAGAATTCGCAGGCGAACGGGCAGCCGCGCGAGAACTGCACGCTGCCGAGCGCATAGTCGCGCATCTTCAACAGGTCGAAGCGCGGCACCGGCACCTGGCTCATGTCGGTCCTCTCGGCCTGCTCGTAGCGTTTGCCGTGGCATCCGGCCTGCCACTCGGCGAGAAACCGCGGCCAGGTCTCCTCCGCCTCGCCGACGAACTTCACGTCGACGAGATCGCCGAAATAATCCTCCTCGACGGTGATCCAGGGTCCGCCGACGACGGTGAAGCAGCCGCGCCGCTTCAGCTCGCCGAGGATGTCGCGCATGCGGAAGCGTTGCACGATCATGCCGGTGAGGCAGACCAGATCGGCGCGGGCGCAGCGCGCATAGTCGATCGGCTCGACGTTCTCGTCGATCAGCGTCACCCGGTGCGGCGGCGGCGTCAGCGCCGCCAGCAGCGGCAGGCAGGCGACCGGCACGTTGGCCTTGGCATCGAAGAAGGGCAGCGCATGTTCCATGCCCCAGAACGAGGCGTCGAAGCGCGGGTTGATGATGACGATGTCGGCCATATCGCCCCCGCCGCTGCCGGCGCTACCCGCCGGGCCGCCCGCCGCCGCCGCCGTCGAGGCGGATGCCGACGTTCTTGGTCTGCACGTAGTTCAGCAGCGCCTCCTGGCCCTTCTCGCGGCCGTAGCCGGAGCGCCTGGTGCCGCCGAACGGCGTCTCGACGCCGCCGGCGAACCATTCGTTGACATAGACCTGGCCGGCGACCAGCCGGTCGGCCGTCCAATGGGCAAGCCGCAGGTCCCGGGTATAGACGCCGGCGCAAAGGCCGTAGTCGGTGCCGTTGGCGAGTTCGATCGCTTCCTCCGCCTCGTCGAACGGCTGCACGGCGAGGACAGGGCCGAAGACTTCTTCCTGCGCCATCGCCATCTCCGGCCGGATGCCGGTGAAGATGCTGGCCTGCATGAAATGGCCGCGCCGGCCGGCCACCCGGCGCCCGCCGGCGACGGCTTCGGCGCCGGCCTGGCGCGCCGCCAGGCAATGACCCTCGACCTTGTCGAGCTGGGCGGCGGAGATCAGCGGGCCGAGGTCGCAATTGTCGATGCCGGGGCCGACCGTCAGCGCCCGCGCCCGGGCGGCGATGCGCTCCACCACCTGGTCGTGCACGCTGCGATGGACCACGAGACGCGATGCCGCCGAGCAGGTCTGGCCGGCGTTGGAGAAGATGCCGATGGCGGTCGAGGCGGCGACCTGGTCGAGATCGGCGTCGGCGAACACCACGCCGGCGGACTTGCCGCCGAGCTCCATGACGCAAGGGATGACCCGGTCCGCCGCGGCGCGCAGGATGCTCTGGCCGGTCTTGACCGAGCCGGTGAAGACGATGTGGTCGACGTCGCGATGCGCCACGAGATAGGCGCCGCAGTCATGGCCGTAGCCGCAGAGCAGGTTCACCGCGCCGGCCGGCACGCCGGCGCGCTCGCAGGCGGCGGCGATGAAGGTCGAGGACAGCGGCGAGAGTTCCGGCGTCTTCAGCACGACGCAATTGCCGGTCGCCAGCGCGCAGGCGACCGAGCGGGCGGCGATCTGCAGCGGGAAGTTCCACGGCACCACCTGCGCCGAGACGCCGAAGGGCGCCGGCATGGTGTAGTCGACGTAGCCGGCGCCGAGCGGGATCATGCGGCCTTCGATCTTGTCGGTGGCGCCGCCGTAGTAGGCGAAGTAGCGCGCCGCCGCCATGGCCTCGTTCCGGCCGCCGGCGAGCGTCTTGCCGTTGTCGAGGCACTCGACCAGGGCGATCTCGTCGGCCATGGCCTCGAGCTGGCGGGCGATCTCGAGCAGCAGGCGGCCGCGCGCCGCCGGCCGCATG
>DATKQA010000496.1:0-3534 GCA_035523835.1 Candidatus Sulfotelmatobacter sp. | reverse complement strand
TCCCGTCATGGCCGTGCTTGTCACGGCCATCCACGCGTTCCCGCTAGGCAAGCCGGTCGAATAGGTCGTCCCAGCGCGGGTTGCCGGCGAGGATGAGGCGCACTTTCCACGCCCGCGGCCAGTGCTTCATGTTCTTCTCGCGCTGAATGGCGAGGCGAATGTCATCGTGCCTTTCCGCATAGACCAATCTTTTCAAGCCGTAGCGTTTGGTGAAGCCGTCGACGGTACCGTCGCGATGTTGCCATGCCCGTCTCGCCAAGTCGCTGGTAACGCCCACGTACAGCGTTCCGTTGGGCCGGTTCGTCATGATGTAGAGCCAACCGCCTTGCATGGCCAAGGGGTGCCACATGACGGTGGCGGCGGCAATGGGGCCAGGTGGATGGCCGTGACGAGCACGGCCATGACGCGGCTGGATCGGTGTGGTTTTCTGCCGGATTCCTCTCCGAGTTTGCTATAGAACGCGCCATGGTCGTCACAGCGCAGACATCGGGGAGAATCTGGCTCGGCGAGGCCGGCGCGACGCTTCGCCTCGGCTGGCCGCTGGTGCTGACCCAGATCGCCTATACCCTGCTCAGCGCCGTCAACGTGGTGCTGGCGGGGCAGCTCGGCCGCACCGAGCTCGCCACCGTCGGCCTGGTCGCCTCGCTCTATTTCATCGTCTTCATGTTCTGCCTCGGCGTGGCGACGGCGGTGGCGCCGATGGTGGCGCAGGCGGCCGGGCGCAAGCGGCGCATGCTGCGCGACATCAGGCGCACGGTGCGCCAGGGCTTCTGGGTCGCGGCGACCATCGGCGTGCCCGGTGTCGCCATCCTGCTCAATGCCGAGGCGCTGCTGCGCCTCTCGGGCCAGGAGTCGGTCCTCTCGGCGATGGCCGGGAGCTATATCCGGATATCGGTGGTCGGCTTCATTCCCGGCCTGTGGTCGGTGGTGCTCAGGAACTTCGTCACCGCGCTGTCGCGGCCGCGCGTCGTGCTGGCGCTCGCCATTCTCTCCGTCGTCTACAACGCCGGCGTCGGCCTGGCTCTGTCACAGGGCCGTTTCGGCCTGCCGGCGCTCGGCGTCAACGGCATCGCCGTCGCCTCGAGCTCGGCCACGGTCCTGATGTTCCTGGCGCTCATGGCCTATTGCTACATCGACCGCGGCTTCCGCCGCTATCACCTGCTCGGCCGCTTCTGGCGGCCGGACTGGCCGCGCTATCGCGAGATGCTGCGGCTCGGCCTGCCGATCGGCACCACCATGCTGATGGAAGTCGGCCTCTTCTCCGGCGCCGGCCTGCTCATGGGCATCCTCGGCCGCGACCAGCTCGCCGCGCACCAGATCGCGCTGCAATATGCCTCCACCGCCTTCATGGTGCCGCTTGGCCTGGCGCAGGCGACCAGCGTGCGCGTCGGGCTGGCGGCCGGTGCCGGCGACGCCGTCGCCGTGGCGCGCGCCGGCTGGACCGGCATCGTCATGGGCACTGCCTTCGTCGTGCTGACCGGGCTTCTGTTCTGGCTGGCGCCGCGGCCGCTGATCGCGCTCTTCATCGACGCCGACGACAGCGCCAACGCCGCCGTCGTCACCTTCGCCGTCAGCTATCTCGCGGTGGCGGCGCTGTTCCAGGTCATCGATGCCTTGCAGGCGCTGAGCGCCGGGGCGCTGCGCGGCCTCAAGGACACGCGGGCGCCGCTGCTCTTCGCCGCCGTCGGCTATTGGGCGGTGGGCTTTCCGGTCGCCGTGCTGCTCGGCTTCCGCACCACGCTGAACGGCACCGGCGTCTGGATCGGCCTCGCCGCCGGCCTGCTCAGCGTGGCGCTGCCCATGGTGTCGCGCTTCGCCCGGCGCGGCCGCTACCACCTGGGGCCGCGCATCGTGCCGGCGGCGGCGTGACGGCCGCGCCGCAGTCCGTCTATCATCCAGAGAAAGTCCGGGAGGAAGCGTCCGATGAAAATGCAAGCCGCCGTGCTCACCGTCTGCGGTGCGCCGCAGCCCTTCGCCGAGAGCCAGCCGATCCGCATCGAGGCGCTCGACCTCGATCCGCCGGGCGAGGGCGAGGTGCTGGTCAAGGTCGGCGGCGCCGGCCTCTGCCATTCCGATCTCTCCATCCTGAACGGCGACCGGCCGCGGCCGGTGCCGCTGGTGCCGGGCCACGAGGGCGCCGGCGAGATCGTCGAGGTCGGCGCCGGCGTGCACGACGTGAAGCCCGGCGATCACATCTGCTTCACCTTCAACGTGAGTTGCGGCCGCTGCCGGCGCTGCCAGGAGGGTCGGCCCTATATCTGCGAGCGCGCCGTGGCGCCGCGCGGCGCCGGCACGCTGCTGTCGGGCGCGACGCGGCTGCATCGCCGGGGCGAGCGCATCAACCACGCCTCCGGCGTCTCCTGCTTCGCCGAATATGCCGTGGTCGACCGCGGCTCGGTGGTGGTGATCGACAAGAGCCTGCCGCTCGACATCGCCGCGCTGTTCGGCTGCGCCGTGGTCACCGGCGTCGGCGCCGTGGTCAATACCGCGCAGATCAGGCCCGGCAGCTCGGTCGCCATCGTCGGGCTCGGCGGCGTCGGCCTGAGCGGGCTGCTGGGCGCCATCCTGGCCGGCGCCGGCCGCATCGTCGCCATCGATATCGCCAACGACAAGCTCGGCCTGGCCCGCCAGCTCGGCGCCACCGACACGGTCAATGCCGCGACGCCGGACCACGTTGCCGCGGTGCGCGACCTCACCGGCGGCGGCGTCGACTATGCCTTCGATTTCGCCGGCACCATCAAGGCGATGGAGACCGCCTATCTGGTGACGCGCTTCGGCGGCACCACGGTGAGCGCCGGCCTGTCGCCGTTGTCAGCCGATTTCAGCTTCAAGCAGAGCGTGCTGGTGAGCGAGGAGAAGACCATCAAGGGCAGCTACATGGGAAGCTGCGTGCCGGTGCGCGACATCCCGCGTTTCATCGCGCTCTATCAGCAGGGCAAGCTGCCGGTCGACCGCATGGTGAGCCAGCGCGTCGCGCTCGGCGAGCTCAACGCCGGCTTCGACCGGCTGCAGGCGGTGGCGACGGTACGGCAGCTCCTGGTGCCGCACGCGGCATGAGCGCGGATCTTCGACGGCGGCGCGCGCCCGGGCCGGGCTAGCGATGCTGGCGCGTCTCGCGCCGTTCCTGTTCGTGCTGCTGTGGAGTTCTTCCTTCATAGCGGCGAAGACCGGGCTGCGGCACATCACGCCGCTGCTGTTCGTGGCGGTCCGCCTGGATGCCTGCGCAGTGGTGCTGGTGCTGGCGATGCTGGCGCGGCGGCAGTCCTGGCGCACGCTGTCAGGCTGGCGCTGGCTGCATTGCGGCATCGCGGGTGCGCTGCTGAACGCGGTCGGCCTGATGGCGCCGCATGTCGGCCTCCTGGTGGCCCCGGCCGCGCAGATCGCGCTGGTGCAGTCGCTCACGCCGCTGCTGACTTCGGCGCTCGGCGTCGTGCTGCTGCACGAGGCGTTGCGCACGCGGCAATGGCTGGGCCTGGCGCTGGGCGTCGCCGGTGTGGGGCTGGTGGTCGGTCAGGCCGCGCTGCAAAGCCCGGC
>DATKQA010000495.1:0-5434 GCA_035523835.1 Candidatus Sulfotelmatobacter sp. | reverse complement strand
TTCTCCACCATGGTCGCATGGGTATAGAGGCGAAGGTCGCGGAAGCCGCGCCGGCGCGCTTCGATCTCAGCCTCGGCGATCAGGCGGCGACCGATGCCATGGCCCTGGCGATCGGGCCGGACGGCGATATTGTCCAGCAGCAGATGATCGGCCGCGTCAAGCAGGACCAGCAGGCCGACCGCCTCGCCCGCCAGCACGGCGAGAGTGACCGCCGCCTGCTCGACCAGGGCGGCATAGTCGTCCAGCATCGGGCCGGCCGGCTTGCCGATGCGCGGCGTATATTTCTCGTAGGCTGCGCCGACGATGGCTTCGATGGCAGGCAGGTCCGCCGCCGTCGCCGGCCGTAGCGAAACGTCGCTCACGTCGTTTCCTGGAACAACTCGCGGCCGATCAGCATGCGGCGGATTTCCGAGGTGCCGGCGCCGATCTCGTAGAGCTTGGCATCGCGCAACAGGCGGCCGGTCGGATAGTCGTTGATATAACCATTGCCGCCGAGCGCCTGGATCGCTTCCAGCGCCATCCAGGTCGCCTTCTCCGCCGCGTAGAGGATGGCGCCGGCGGCGTCCTTGCGCGTGGTCTGGCCACGGTCGCAGGCCCTGGCCACGGCATAGACATAGGCGCGCGCCGCATTCATGGTCGTGTACATGTCGGCGAGCTTGCCCTGCATGAGCTGGAACTCGCCGATCGACTGGCCGAACTGCTTGCGCTCGTGCACATAGGGCAGCACCGCATCCAGGCAGGCCTGCATGATGCCGAGCGGGCCCGCGGCGAGCACGGCGCGCTCGTAGTCGAGGCCGCTCATCAGCACGTTGACGCCACGGCCGACGGTACCCATGACGTTCTCCGCCGGCACCTCGCAATCCTCGAACACCAGCTCGCAGGTGTTGGAGCCGCGCATGCCGAGCTTGTCGAGCTTCGGCGAGGTGGAGAAGCCTTTCATGCCGCGTTCGATCAGGAAGGCGGTGATGCCGCGCGGCCCGGCTTCCGGATCGGTCTTGGCATAGACCACCAGCACGTCGGCATTGGGGCCGTTGGTGATCCACATCTTGGTGCCGTTGAGGATGTAGCGCTCGCCCTTGCGCTCGGCGCGCAGCCGCATGGAAACCACGTCCGAACCGGCGCCGGGCTCGCTCATGGCCAGCGCGCCGACATGTTCGCCGGAGACCAGCTTCGGCAGGTAGCGTTGCTTCTGCGCCGCGCTGCCGTTGCGCCGGATCTGGTTGACACAGAGGTTCGAGTGGGCGCCGTAGGACAGGCCGACGGCGGCCGAGGCGCGGCTGATCTCCTCCATGGCCACGACATGTTCGAGATAGCCGAGGCCGGCGCCGCCATATTCCTCCTCCACGGTGATGCCAAGCACGCCGAGGTCGCCGAACTTGCGCCAGAGGTCGGCGGGGAAGTCGTTGGCGCGGTCGATGTCGGCGGCGCGCGGCGCGATCTCGTCTGCGGCGAAGCTCGACACCGTGTCGCGCAGCATGTCGGCGGTTTCGCCCAGGCCGAAATCGAGGCTCGGCAGCTTGTTGGCAATCATCGGCTCCTCCCGCGCATTGTCTCTCGTTCCCCGGCGCCCGAGCACGGCGCCGGCGTCATCTACCTCTTGGCCTGGCCGCCGGCCAGATGCTCCTGGGCATCGACCACGGCGAGCGCCGTCATGTTGATCAGGCCGCGGGTGCTGACGGCCGTCGTCACCACATGGGCCGCGGCGTCGAGGCCGAGCAGGATCGGGCCGACGGACAGGCCCTCGCCCAGCACCTTCACCATGTTGAAGGCGATATTGCCGGCATCGATGGTCGGCATGATCAGGAGGTTCGCGGTGCCCTTCAGTTCGGAATCCGGGAAGACGCGATTGCGTATCTCCTCCGAGAGCGCCGCGTCGGCCTGCATCTCGCCTTCCACCTCCAGATCCGGCGCCAGCCGCTTCAACCGCTTCACCGCTTCGCGCATCTTCACCGCCGAGGGCCGGTCGGAGGAACCGAAGCGCGAATGCGACACCAGCGCCACCTTCGGCATGATGCCGAAGCGGCGCACCGCAGCCGCGGCCATGACCGTCATCTCGGCGATTTCCTCCGCCGTCGGGTCCTCGTTCACATGGGTGTCGGCAAGGAACAGCGTATGGTGCGGCAGGATGAGGAGCTGCAGCGCCGCCGGCCGATGCACGCCCTGGCGCAGCTTGATGATCTCGCGCACGCGGGCGAAATTGCGCGCGAACTGGCCGACCGTGCCGCAGATCATGGCGTCGGCCTGGCCGCGCTTCAGCAGCATGGCGGCGATGATGACGTTGTTGGTGCGGATCAGCGTCCGCGCCTGGTCCGGCTCGGTGCCTTTGCGCTCCATCAGCCGATGGTAGTGGCGCCAGAGATCGGCGTAGTCCGGCAGGTTTTCCGGATCGACCAGGGTCACGTCCTGGTCGAGGGCGATGCGCAAGCCGAGCCGCGCGATGCGGTTCAGCACCGACTGGCGCCGGCCGACCAGGATCGGCCTGGCCAGCCGCTCGTCCACCACCGACTGCACCGCCCGCAGCACGCGCTCGTCCTCGCCTTCGGCATAGACGACGCGCAGGGGATTGGCCCGGGCGCGCTCGAAGATCGGGCGCATGGCGAAGCCGGTGCGGAAGACGAAATTGGAAAGCGAGGCGCGATAGGCCGCGAGGTCGGCGATGGGGCGCGTAGCCACGCCGGAATCCATCGCCGCCTTGGCCACCGCCGGCGCGATCTGCACGATCAGGCGGGGATCGAAGGGCTTGGGGATGAGATAGTCGGGGCCGAAGGCGAAGGACTGGTCGCGGCCATAGGCCTTGACGACGATATCGGAGGATTCGGCGGTGGCGAGATCGGCGATGGCGCGCACGGCCGCGAGCTTCATCGCCTCGTTGATGGTGGTCGCGCCGACGTCGAGCGCGCCGCGGAAGATGAAGGGAAAACAAAGCACGTTGTTGACCTGGTTCGGATAGTCGGACCGGCCGGTGGCGATGACCGCTTCCGGCCGCACCGCCCTCGCCTCTTCCGGCAGGATTTCCGGCGTCGGATTGGCCAAAGCCAGGATGAGCGGACGCTCGCCCATCTTCGCCACCATGGCCGGCTTCAACACGCCCGGCGCGGACAGGCCGAGAAAGACGTCGGCGCCGCCGATCACGTCGTCGAGGGTGCGGGCCGCGGTCTTGCCGGCATAGCGCACCTTGAACTCGTCCATGAGTTCCTGGCGGCCGGCATAGACCACGCCGGCGATATCGACGACGAAGACATTCTCGCGCTTCAGCCCGAGCGACAGCAGGAGATCGAGGCAGGTGAGCGCCGCCGCGCCGGCGCCGGTGCAGACCAGCTTCACCGCGTCGATCTGCTTGCCGACCACCTTCAGGCCGTTGAGCACCGCGGCGCCGACGATGATCGAGGTGCCGTGCTGGTCGTCGTGAAACACCGGGATCTTCATCCGCTCGCGCAGCTTGCGCTCGACGATGAAGCATTCGGGCGCCTTGATGTCCTCCAGGTTGATGCCGCCGAAGGTCGGTTCCAGCGCGGCGATGATCTCGACCAGCCGGTCGGGATCGGTCTCGTTGATCTCGATGTCGAAGACGTCGATGCCGGCGAACTTCTTGAACAGCACCGCCTTGCCTTCCATCACCGGCTTGGCCGCCAGCGGGCCGATGGCACCCAGCCCGAGGACCGCCGTGCCGTTGGTCACCACGCCGACCAGGTTGCCGCGGATGGTGAGGCTGGCGGCCTGCGCGGGATCTTCAGCGATGGCCGTCGAGGCCGCCGCGACGCCCGGCGAATAGGCGAGCGCGAGATCGCGCTGGTTGGCGAGCGGCTTGGTCGGCGTGATGCTGAGCTTGCCCGGCGTCGGCCCGCGGTGATAGCGCAGTGCCGTCTCGTCGAAATGTTCAGCCATCGGGCAGGTCTCCGGTCGCGGCCAGGGGCAGGCGGAGGCCAGTATAAAGGCCGCTAAAACGCGCAGCCCGCCCAATTTGATTGGACGGGCTCCGGTTCCGTTGGTGCGGTCGAGAAGACTCGAACTTCCACGAGCTTTCGCCCACAGCGACCTCAACGCTGCGCGTCTACCAATTCCGCCACGACCGCAAGCAGGGCCTGCAGGCAATAGCAAATCCGGGAGGGCGGTTCAAGCGGAGTTTGATCGTGGAAAAACCCAAGGCTGAAAGGCGCTTAGGTTGCGGCAGGCTAGCTGGCGGGGCGTACCGTTTCGGTGATCGAGACGGCGACGTTCTCGCCGATGACGACGATCTCGCCGCGGGCGATGAGCTGGTTGTTGGCGAAGATCCAGGCGTGATCCTCGATGCCGGCGTCGAGCTCGATGATGGCGCCGCGCCCCATCTTCAGGAGCTGGTGCACCGGCATGGTGGCCTTGCCGAGAACCACCGAGATATCCACCTCGACGTCGTTGACTGCTGCTTCGGTCATGCCACTATCGCCGCGGCGGAATGCCGCCCGAACACCCTAGGGCGCCAGGGTTAGCAAAGCGTTAACAGCACGGCGGCGCGAGGTCTGTCCGGCATGATCGAGTGGGAAATCGGCGAAAGGCCGGTGGATTATCCGCTGGCGGTGGCCCGCATGGAGGCCCGCGTCGCGGCGATCCGGGCCGGCGACGCGGCCGAGCTGGTCTGGCTCCTGGAGCATCCGCCGATCTATACCGCCGGCACCTCGGCCGACGGCCGGGACCTCTTGCAGCCGGACCGCTTTCCGGTCTACCGCAGCGGGCGCGGCGGCCAATTCACCTACCACGGGCCCGGCCAGCGCGTGGCCTATGTGATGCTCGACCTCAGGCGCCGCGGCGCCGACGTGCGGGCCTATGTGCGGCAACTGGAGGACTGGCTGATCGATACCCTGGCGCAATTCGACGTGCGCGGCGAACGGCGGGCCGGCCGGGTCGGCGTCTGGGTGGACCGGGGCCAGGGCCGCGAGGACAAGATCGCCGCCATCGGCGTGCGCGTGCGCCATTGGGTGACCTACCACGGCATCAGCCTGAACGTGGCGCCCGACCTCGGCCACTATGCCGGCATCGTGCCCTGCGGCATTGGCGACCGCGGCGCCACCTCGCTGGTCGATCTCGGCCGTCCCGTCGACATGGCCGCGGTCGACACCGCGCTGCGGGAAAGCTTCGAGCGCATCTTTGCCAGCCGCCGCGACGAGCGCGCCGCCTGACCGGCGCCGAGCGACGGGCACCCCTTCCGGCATTTCATTGGACTTGCTCGAGGCAGCATGCGTTGATGCCGCCGCCAAGATCCAATGAACTCGCATAGACGAATGGAGTGGGAGGGTTAAACGATGAAGAGGTCGTTAGCGTCAGTTGGTGCGTTGGCGTTCGCTTTGACTGCGGTCACCTTCGCCGGTACGACGACGGCAGAGGCGCAGATTTCCGACGGCGTGATCAAGATCGGCGTGCTGAACGATCAGGCCGGTCCCTATGCCGATATTACCGGTCG
>DATKQA010000494.1:0-2570 GCA_035523835.1 Candidatus Sulfotelmatobacter sp. | reverse complement strand
CGGCAGGTATTGCCCGGGTGCACCGCGTGCTCGTTCAGAAAATCGAGCAGCGGCCGGCTTTCGCGCACGCTCATGTCCTTGAAGCGGATCGTATAGACCGGATTGACGAATAGGCACTTGCGGCCGGATTCGGGATGCGTGCGCACCACCGGATGTTCCATCTCCGCTTCCGCCGCCTCGCTCGGATCGATCTGCATCGACCTGGTCTGGTTGCCGGCCTTGGCGAAGGCGCCGCGCGTACCATAGGCGCGCGTCGCGCTGTGCACGGCGACCAGGCCGTCGAGCATCCGCTGCATGCCCGGCGAGAGCGTCTCATAAGCGCGGTACATGTTGGCCCAGAGCGTGTCCCCGCCGTAGGCCGGCACGTCCTTCGCATAGAGCAGCGAACCGAGCGGCGGCTCGGCCAGGAAGGTCATGTCGGAATGCCAGGTGCCGCCGAAATTGAACTTGCCGATGTCCTCGGCCTCCTTGACCACGGGGATGATCTCCGGATGACCGTCGATCGACTTGACGAAGCGGGTGATCTCCAGCCTGCCGAAGCGGGCGCTGAAGTTTTTATGCTGCTCGGGCGTGAGCTTCTGGTTGCGGAAGAAGATCACCTGGTGATCGACGAAGGCGCGATGGATTTCGGCGAAGGTCTGGTTGCCGAGCGGCTGGGCCAGGTCGACGCCGGCGATCTCGGCGCCGAGCGCGCCGGCGATCGGCTTCACCTCGATGGTTTCATAGCTCACGGGCTTCCTCCTGCCGGCCCATCCCGGGCCCGGCGCTCTCACCGAAAAGCTTAGGAAATCTGACGCTTAGGGTCAAATGCATGGCAGGCGTGCGAGCCGCCGCGGGCCGCGACAAGGAGCGCTTTTTGTTGCATGATATTTTTGAAACCATATTTGAAAAACGCCCCGGGAGAGGAGCCAATGGAGCCGCGTCCGATTTCCGCCGATTCGCATATCACCGAGCCGCCCCGCTGCTATATCGACCATATCGATGCGAAATATCGCGACACCGCGCCGCGGCTCAAGCACGACGACAAGATGGGCGATGTCTTCGTCATCGACGGCATGCCCAAAGCCGTGCCGATGGGCCTGATCGCAGCGGCCGGCAAGCCGGCGGAAGCGCTCCAGCGCGGCGGCGCCCGTTTCGAGGACCTGCATCGCGGCGGCTGGGATGCCAAGGCGCGCATCGCCGACCAGGACCGCGATGGCGTCGCCGCCGAGATGATCTACCCCTCGGTCGGCATGATGCTCTGCAACCACCCCGACTTCGACTATAAGCATGCCTGCTTCCTGGCCTATAACCGCTGGCTGCAGAGCTTCTGCGCCGAGGCGCCGAACCGCGTCTTCGGCCTGGCGCAGACGGCGCTCCGCTCGGTCGAGGAGGGCGTCGAGGATTTCCGCCGCATCAAGGCGATGGGCTTCAAGGGCGTGATGATGCCCGGCAACCCCAAAGTATCGGATTACGACGATCCCTGCTACGATCCGCTGTGGGAGGCTGCCGTCGATCTCGGCCTGCCGCTGTCGTTTCACATCCTGACCAACAAGGACGACCGCTTCACCACCCGCGGACCGAAGATCAACGCCTTCCTCACCATCATCCGCGGCTGCCAGGACATTCTCGGCACCTTCGTCTTCGGCGGCGTGTTCGAACGGCACCCCAAGCTCAAGGTGGTCTGCGTCGAGGCCGACGCCGGCTGGGTACCGCATTTCATGTATCGCATGGACCATGCCTACAAGCGGCATCGGCACTGGCTGAACGGTCGCCAGCTCAGCAAGCTGCCGAGCGCGTATTTCGCCGAGAACATCTACCTCACCTTCCAGGACGACTGGGTCGCCTTCAAGATGACCGACATGTGCAATCCGCGCCGGCTGATGTGGGCGAACGACTTCCCGCACAGCGATTCGACCTGGCCCTGGTCGCAGGAGTTGCTGAGCGAGCATGCCAAGGACCTCACGCCGCAGGAGCGGCGATGGATTCTCCGCGACAACGTTACCGAACTCTACGGCCTGCAGGTGGCGGCGTAACGGGCGCCGCCACGGGAGACACGGGGAGAAGGAGCGCCGCCATGAAATTCACCTGGTTCAACCTGATGCCCTGGCCGCACCTGCCGGACGATTTCCGCCAGAAGCACCATTCGGTCTGGGTCGATATCCCGAATTCGCTCTACGACCCCGCGCGCGGCCACGACGTCTACAACACCTATCTCGACCAGCTCGAATATGCCGAGACGCTCGGCTACGACGGCATCGGCGTGAACGAGCATCATGCCAACGCCTATGGCCTTATGCCCTCGCCCAATATCATGGCCGCTACGCTGTCGCGCCGTACCAGGAAGGCGGCGCTGGTGGTGCTCGGCAATTCCATCGCGCTCTACAACCCGCCGCTCCGCGTGGCCGAGGAATTCGCCATGCTCGACGTGCTCTCGGCCGGCCGCCTGGTGGCCGGCTTCCCGGTCGGCACCTCGATGGACACCAATTTCTGCTACGGCCAGATTCCGGCGCTGACGCGTGAGAAGTACGCCGAAGCGCACGACATGATCATCAAGGCGTGGACCACGCGCGAGCCGTTCGCGTTCAACG
>DATKQA010000493.1:0-3132 GCA_035523835.1 Candidatus Sulfotelmatobacter sp. | reverse complement strand
GACCCCTCGCGGCACCTACTGCCTGCAGCTTTCGACCGACAAGGTGTTCGACGGGACGGTTGCGCTGCGTGCGCGGGGCGATGCGCCCTGTCCCTTGACCGCCTACGGCCGGCAGAAGGCGGCGGCGGAACAGGCCGTGCTCAGGGCCGGCGGCGGCGTGCTGCGGCTCAGCAAGGTGCTGGCGCCCGACCTCGACCTGGTGCAGGACTGGCGGCGCAAGCTCCTGACCGGTGCGCCGGTGACGCCGTTCCACGACCTCCGGCTGGCGCCGGTGACGGTGGACTTTGCCGTCGATCTGATCCGGCGGCTGCTGGACGACCGGGCTGCCGGCATCCATCACTGTTCCGGCGCCGAGGACCGCCCCTATGTCGCCTTGGCCGAGGCGCTCGCCAAGGCGATCGGTGCGCCGGCGAACCTGATCCGGCCGATTTCGGCCGGCCCGCTGTTCCCGCCGGCGCAGCGGGTGCCGCACACCACCTTGGAGATGGACGCGGAAAACCGGCGCTACGGTCTCGCCAATCCGGGCTTCGATACGACGGTCGGCGCGGTCTTGCGCGGCTGAGCCACTATTTGCCGTGGCGGCCGACGATGGCGCCGAGGATGTCCTCGACCCGATCCGGGCTGGCGCCGAAGGGCAGCAGGATGCTGCGATAGGCCATGATGCCGCCGCGGGCGTGGCGGAAGCTGCCCTCGCCGAGGAAGGGGATGCCGGTCGCGAGCACATCGGGCAGGTCGGTGACGGCGCGGCCGAACAACGTGTCTTGCGGAATGCTGGTGCTGTCCTCGCTCTCGGGGCCGAGGTCGGCATCGGCGAGCAGGTCGCTGCCGAGATGCGAAATGGCGCCGGAGCCGTCGGGCCATTGCCCGACGTTGATGATGAAGCAGGACGACCAGTCGGCGGGCAATTGCTCGGGGCGGATGTCGCTCATGCTCGGGATCGCGCGGCCCCGCCGCAACCGGTCCCAATAGACGAACAGGCGCTGCACCATGCGCCGCTCGCTCGAGGGAACGGCATCGCCGTTCGCGGCGGCGGGAAGGGCCGCGGTATCGTCGAAGGCGTCGATGGCTGTCGCGACGCGCATGGGAGGCCATTCTTTCGCTGTCCTTGTGCCACTTTGCCACAAGGCCATCTAACCAATTCCTAAGGCACTCCCGCGGGCGCCGTGCAAGCGCGCGGCATACGGACCATTAACCATATGGTGTGATTTGGTCGCGCATGATGGGGCCGTGCCGATCGCTTTCGGCGGGGAAATGTATGATGTCCGACAGCAAGCCAAAGCCGCCCGAGTTTGGCCAGCCGGCGCCGCTCTTTACCGCGGAGACGGACGGCATTCCCAACTACAGTTTCGGCGTGGTCGGCGGACTTTGGATCGTGCTGATGTTCTACGGCAGCCTGACCCTGGAGCCCTCGCGTCAGGCGTTGACCGCGGTCATGGCGCGCCGGCCGCTGTTCGACGACCGCGATGCCGCCTTCTTCGGCGTCAGCATCGACGCCGCCGACCGCTCGCCGCGCGGCCTGGTCAATGCGCCGCCGGGCATGCGCTATTTCTGGGACTTCGATCGCGCCGTCAGCCGCCAGTATGGCCTGGTCGACGACACGCATTTCCATCCGGCGGTGTTCCTCATCGATCCCGGGCTGCGCATCGTCGCGGCCGAGCCGATCGAGCGCACCGAGGCGGTGCTGGCGTTGTTGGAGCAGCACTTGCACGATGCCGACGACCCGGCGCAATCCTCATTCGCGCCGGTACTGACCCTGCCGCGCCTGTTCGAGCCGGCGTTCTGCCAGGAGCTGATCCGGCATTTCACCAGCATGGGCGCCACGGAATCCGCCTTCGCCCACGAGGTGGACGGCCGCACCGTGGAGATGGTCGATCGCCGGCTGAAGCGCCGGCGCGATGTCTTCATCGCCGACGAGACGCTCGTCGCCGCCATCCGCGGCCGCCTGGAGACGCGGCTCTTTCCCATGGTGAAGCGCGCCTACGGCTGGCAGCCGACGCATATCGAGCGCTACCTGATCAGCGCCTACGGGGCCGAGGATACCGGCTTCTTCAGCGCCCATCGCGACGACGTGACGGCCGGCACGGCGCACCGCAAATTCGCCGTCACGGTCAATCTGAATGCCGATGCCTATGAGGGCGGCGACCTGCGTTTCCCGGAATTCGGCCACCGCACCTATCGCCCGCCGACCGGCGGCGTGACCGTCTTCGGCTGCAATCTCCTGCACGAGGTGACCCCGGTGACCAAGGGGGTCCGCTACGCCCTCCTGCCGTTCCTCTATGACGAGGCCGGCGACAGGCTGCGCCGGGCGAATCTATCGATGGTCGGGCCGAAGACCGACGCTCGCCGGGCAACGAAACAGCGCCGCTGAGTTGCCCTAGGCGATCCGCCGCTCGATCTCGGCACCTCGGCGCAGCCGCCAGCGGCCGGCGCCTTCGGCGGTGAAGCCGTTGTCCCGGTAGATGTTGCGCACGCGCGCGTTGCGCGCGGTTTCGACGATGCGGCCGGCGAGCTCCTCGTAGCCGGCGGCGACTTGCTGCAGAAACTCGTTCTCCACGCCGATGCCGAGCACCCGGCAGCTCATCACCAGGCCGATGATTTCCCTGCTTTCGACGATGGCCACGCCGACCAGGCCCTGGTCGCCGAAGCGGTCGGACACGTGCAGGGTGAAGATGGCGGCATCCGGATCGGCCAGCAATGCCCTCAATTCGGCGACCGGGAACTTGCGCCCCGTGGCATTGAACTGGGTGGTGCGCTGGAACAATTCCTCGATGCGCTCGAAATTCTCTTCCGCGGTCAGCCGGGTGATGCGCGAGCGGATTTGCAGCGAGGCGAGATATTCCGCCTCGCCGACGGCCTCGGCGCGCGACTTCTCGCGGCTGAGCTGAGACTTGACCAGGTCGCTGCGCTGGGCGGCCTCGGCGGTGACGCGCGGCACCTGCAGCCGGGGATCCTCGAGCAGGAGGCGGCGCAAGGCGAAGGCATCCTCGCCCCAGGTCTCCACCTCCGGCAGGCGCTGGCGCACCCGGTCGCGCTCGACCGGGTTGTCGTCGATGAACAGGAAGGCGCTCGGCGGGAAGCCCAGCTCGTCGGCGATCGAGGCGATATTCTCCGGCTTGTCGGTCCAGTTGACCC
>DATKQA010000492.1:0-2319 GCA_035523835.1 Candidatus Sulfotelmatobacter sp. | reverse complement strand
CAACTGCAACTCTCATCTGACCTGAAACGACGCCGAGACGGCCCAGCACTCACGCGACCGTCCCCTCTTGCCCGCACGGCCGTCCGAAGGTTAGCCCATCCTATTCGCGGCGGGCGGATTGTTGAGGCGGTCTGAGCGGCGAACACGGCTGGTTAAGGCGTTTGTTTCATCGCCTGTTCAGACCGTGTGTTGCAGGCGTTGGGGGTTTCGAGATCGGGCTGCGGCGGGGCTTTGGCCCCGTACGTCAGGGCGCGGCGGGCTGGAACCAGCGGGCGATGCCAGCGAACAACTCGGCCTGCGGGCATGAGGCGGCGAAGGCGAGACGCACGCGCGTGGCAGTCTCGATGACGCGGGCGGCGATCTTGATCAGACGCAGCCGCAGGGTGGCGAACTCGGCGCTGGCCAGCGGCTGCGGCTCGGGGATGGCGTCGCGCAGGGTCAGCATCAGCCAGTAGGCGGCGGTATGCAGCAACAGCCGGACCTGGTTGGCAAGCGGTGAGCGGCAACTGGTGCGGTCGGAAGCCAGCTGGCTCTTGTGCAGCTTGATCAGGTTTTCCGCCTGGCCGCGCTCGCAATACAGCGTGTCGTAGAGAAATTCGGCGCTGCCACGGGCGGTGTTGGTGACGACGTAGCGGATGTCCAGGCCATTGCAGGTCGCCTCGATGCGTGCGGCGACGCGCCGCTCGCATTTCCAGGTCTTGGCGCCGTAGCGGGTTTCGGCATAGCGCCGAACCGTCGGCGCCTCGCCCTCGGCCCAGCGCACCCGCACATCGTCGGCGGCGGCATCGACCTGCCGGTCCAGCACCTCGTTGCCGCCGAGGCCGAAGATATAGTCGACGCCGTTGGCCTCGCACCACGCCATCGCCTCGTGGCGCCCCCACGGGTCCGGCTCCGCCGGCCCGAGGGCAGGCTGCATGACTGTCGCCACGGATGGTCAGCCTGGTGTGCGGCCAATGGCTGCGGATGCGGCGCACGATGCGCCGGATATGGCCGCGCACCTCGCGGCCCGACGGTGTCTTGCCGGAGCGCAGCAGTACCGCGACCGGGCGCGCGGTCGCCGTGTCGTAGACATGGATCGGCAGGAAGCAGCGTTCGCCGTGATGCGTGTTGAACAGCGACAACTGCTGCGTGCCGTGCACGATGTCGACGGTGTCGTCGATGTCGAGCGTTACCTTGTGCGGCGGGCTCGGGTAGCTGGCGCAATAGAGGTCGATCATGGCGTAGCTCATCGCCGCCACTTCGTGCCGCGTCGGCGCGTTCTCCCAGCGCGAGACGGTCGGCTGCGAGCACAGATCGTCGCCGCTGTCCGCCAGCCGCCCGCAGGCCAGCTTGAAGGCGGGATCGGTGCGCAGGTGATCGAGATCGTTGCCGTCCTCGTAGCCGCAGGCGATGGCGAGGATGCGGGCACGCAGGATGTCGGCGACGCTGTGCGTGACGAGGTTGGGGTCGCGCGGGTCGGCGATCAGCGCGGCGAGCCGGTCGGCGATGCCCAGCCGCCGCTCCGCCGCTGCCAGCAGCATCACGCCGCCATCGGATGTGAGCCGCCCGCCGTCAAACGCAGCGGTGACTTTCTTGCGCCCGACGGCCGGGAAACCGAACGACAACACGGTATCTTCGGACATGGCGGGTGTGGCTCGCGCGATGGCGTGGACTGCTTGGTCTCGACACCCAAATCAGTAAACGCAATCAGCGCTTTACGCGACACCCGCCAGCGAATCCCTCCTATGCCGCGAATAAGATGGGCTAGGCCGCGCGTCGGCTGGTAGACGTACTGGGGTTGCCCGGCGGGGGCGGCGCCAATGGACGACAGGACAGAGCGCGATCGGCACGGGCGCGGCGCCACCGGAGCCGCCTCCCGACTCGGCGGACATCCCGCATCCCGGTCGCGGCGCAGCATCGGTGGATCGCCACTCGCTATGACAAGCTCGCACGCAATTTCGCCTCCGCCGTCGCCTTGATCGCTATCATCCTCTGGTGGACCGATTGAGTCTGGAGCCTAGGCCAGCACCTCGTCGAGCCAGTCCAGCACGCGGCGGTTCAGCAGCGAGCGGTTGCGCATCTCGCAATGCCCGTCCGCGCCTTCGGCGGCGGTGAAGCGGAGCAACTGCTTCGGGCAGCATCCGCGAGATAGGCGCGCAGGAACAATTCCCGCGCGCTGGTGCGATGGCCGCGCGCGAGGCTCGCCTCCGCCGCCAGCCGGTCGCCGGCCGCGACTCAAGCGGCATGGAACGCGCCGGCATCGCCGCCGCCCACCGCCCGCGCGACCGCCTGCACCTCGCCGACATCGGCGCCGCCATAGGGGATGTAGGCGAGCGGCCA
>DATKQA010000491.1:0-2727 GCA_035523835.1 Candidatus Sulfotelmatobacter sp. | reverse complement strand
TTCCGCGCACGCGCTCGAAGGTATATTCGATGCTCTTGGTGGCGGCGAGGAACTGGTGCTCGCGCACATGCAGCTCCTGGCCGTCGGCGAGATGCATCCCGAAGATGTGACCGGCGCCATCGCGCGAGAAGGCGATCTGACCCTGGCCGGCGGCTTCCGTGACGAAGACCTGCATGCCGGCGACCATGCGCTTGAGCGCGCCCTTCATCGCCCGGATGCGGATGTCCACCGCCGGATGCTTCCACAGCATGATGTGATGTTCGAAGAACACCGGCTGGTCCGGCGTGACGGCGACGGTGAGGACCGGCACCAGCTCGCCGTCGAGATGATAGGTGACGCCAGCGAAGGTTTCGCCGGCGGCGGTCATCGGCAGGAGGTGCGGCAGGTCGGCCATGCTCGGGTCCCCCGGTTGTCGAGAAGCTAGCGCGGCAGGTCCGAGCTGCCCATCAGATATTCGTCGACGGCGCGGGCCGCCTGGCGCCCTTCGCGGATAGCCCAGACCACGAGCGATTGCCCGCGGCGCATGTCTCCGGCAGCGAAGACCTTGGGGTTCGAGCTCTGGTATTTGACCGTGTCCGCCTTGACGTTGCCGCGGGCATCGAGCTCGACCTTGAGGTCGTCGAGCAGCCCGGTCCGCACCGGATGCAGGAAGCCCATCGCGAGCAGCACCAGATCGGCCTTGAGGTCGAAGGTGTCGCCGGGCTTTTCCTCCAGGCTAAGATTGCCCTTGCCGTCGGCCTTCCATTGCACGCGGGCGCCATGCAGCGCGTGCACCCGGCCGGCGGCGCTGCCGCTCAGGCTCTTGGTGACGACGGACCAGTCGCGCTCGCTGCCTTCCTCTTGCGAGGACGAGGTGCGGAGTTTGAGCGGCCAGTCTGGCCATACCAACGGTGTGTTCTCCTTGTCCGGCGGTTTCGGCAGGATTTCGAGCTGGGTGATCGAGGCGGCGCCCTGGCGGTTGGCGGTGCCGATGCAGTCGGAGCCGGTATCGCCGCCGCCGATGACCACCACGTGCCTGCCGGTAGCGAGGATGGCGCCCTCATCCGGCACCGTGTCGCCGGCGACGCGGCGGTTCTGCTGGATCAGATAGTCCATGGCGAAATGCACGCCGTCGAGCTCGCGGCCCGGCACCGGCAGGTCGCGCGGCTGTTCCGCGCCGCCGGTCAGGAGCACGGCATCGAACTCAGCAAGCAGCCTCTGCGTCGGGAAATCGACACCGACGTGACAGCCGGTGCGGAACGTCACGCCCTCCGCCGCCATCTGCGCCATGCGCCGGTCGATCAGCTTCTTGTCCATCTTGAAATCGGGAATGCCGTAGCGGAGCAGGCCGCCGATGCGGTCCGCCTTCTCGAACAGGGTCACCGCATGGCCGGCGCGGGCGAGCTGCTGCGATGCTGCGAGGCCGGCGGGGCCGGAGCCGACCACGGCGACCTTCTTGCCGCTCTTGCGCGCCGGCGGCTGCGGTTCGACCCAGCCTTCGGCCCAGCCCTTGTCGACGATCTGGCATTCGATCGTCTTGATGGTGACGGGATCATCGTTGATGGTGAGCGTGCAGGCGGCCTCGCAGGGTGCCGGGCAGACGCGGCCGGTGAACTCGGGAAAATTGTTGGTCGAGTGCAGCGTCTCCAGCGCCTCGCGCCAGCGCCCGCGATAGACCATGTTGTTCCAGTCGGGGATCTGGTTGTTCACCGGACAGCCGTTGTGGCAGAACGGGATGCCGCAATCCATGCAGCGCGCGCCCTGCCTCTGCAGCGCCTCGTCCGGCAGCGGCTGGAGAAATTCGCGGTAGTTTTTGACCCGCTCGGCAACCTTGACGTAAGGACGGTCCTGGCGCCGGATCTCCATGAACCCGGTCGGCTTACCCATTGGCGGCTTCTCGGCTCTTTTCCTGGGCTGCGCCAGAATCGACGGCGGCAGCGATCTGCAGCTCCTGCAGGGCGCGGCGGTAGTCCACCGGCACGATCTTGACGAACCGGGCCGCGTAATGGTCCCAGCGTGCCAGGATGGCGCGGGCCCGGGCGCTGTTGGTGTAGTGCAGATGCCGCTCGATCAGCCGCTTGAGCCGGGCTGCGTCGTGGCTCAGCGGATCGGCATGGATGACTTCGTCGCCGCCGTTGGCGCTCTCGCCGTTGACCTTGGCGCCGCCGCCGCCGGCATCGACCGTCACCGCCTCGAGCTCGACCATGGCCTTGTTGCAGCGGCGCTCGAAATCGCCGGCCTCGTCCAGCACATAGGCGATGCCGCCCGACATGCCGGCGGCGAAATTGCGTCCGGTGGGGCCGAGCACGACGACGATGCCGCCGGTCATGTATTCGCAGCCATGGTCGCCGACGCCCTCGACCACGGCGACGGCGCCGGAATTGCGCACGGCGAAGCGCTCGCCAGCGACGCCGGAGAGATAGGCCTCGCCCTCGACGGCGCCGTAGAGCACGGTGTTGCCGACCACGATGTTTTCCGAGGGCACCGCCGGGCACTCCGGCGCCGGATAGACGGCGATGCGGCCGCCGGACAGGCCCTTGCCGACATAGTCGTTGGCCGCGCCGACCAGTTCGAGGCTGACGCCGCGCGCGAGGAAGGCGCCGAAGCTCTGCCCGGCAACGCCGGCGGCCTTGATCGAGATGGTATCCTCGGGCAGGCCCTGGTGGCCGTATTTCCGGGCCACTTCGCCTGAGAGCATGGCGCCGACGGTGCGGTTGACGTTGCGGATGTCGATCTCGATCCGGACCG
>DATKQA010000490.1:0-4698 GCA_035523835.1 Candidatus Sulfotelmatobacter sp. | reverse complement strand
TCCACCAGCGTCCCGCCGGCGCCAGCAACCTGCTGCTGGGCGATCTGTGGGGCAGCGATGTCATCGTCACCACCTCGCGCGGCGCCGGCAACACGCTGGCCATGGCGGAATACGCCATTGCCAGCATCCTGCACTTCGCCAAGGGGCTCCACCGCGCCGGCATGGACCGCGCCGCCGGCCGGTTCGATTTTCGCGCCTACCGGCCGCTGCTGCTCGAGGGCAAGACGCTCTGCGTCGTCGGCGCCGGCGGCATCGGCCGCGAGGTCGGCCGCCTTGCCGCCGCGCTCGGCCTCAGGGTGGTCGGCACCCGGCGCGCGGCGCAGCCGGGCGATCCGCCGCCGCCGGGCTTCGCCGAACTCGGCGACTCCGCCGCGCTCGACCGCCTCCTGCCGCAGAGCGACTTCGTCGTCATCGCCTGCCAATGGACGCCGGAAACGACGCGGCTTTTCGACCGCCGGCGGTTCGCCGCGATGAAGCCCGGTGCCGTGCTGGTCAACGTGGCGCGCGGCGAGATTGTCGATGAGGATGCGCTGGCCGAAGCGCTGGCGCGCGACCAGCTCCGCGGCGTCATGCTCGACGTCTATGTCGGCGAATTCGAGCGCGAACCGGCGCCGCGGCTCTGGTGCGATCCCCGGGTGCTGATCACGCCGCACATCTCCGCCGCCAGCGACCGGGAACGCCATGGCGCCATCGACGTCTTCTGCGACAACTTGCACGCCTATCTGAGCGGGGCGCCGCTCCGCAACGTCATCGACTGGGAGCGCGGCTATTAAAGCATGATGTGATGAGATTGATGCGCCGCGCTACGCGTCACGGCAACGACGAATACGTCGTTTCTGCCCGCAACGCAATATCCCGCCGGCGCAGACGGTTCAATCTCCTCACATCATGCTCTGGCCGCCGCAACGGCCATGCGTCGACTCGGGCGTCCCTCTATAATCCATTGATTTAATGAACAAAATACCGCCAACTCCGATCGGCCGGCGCATCGGCCGGCGGACGGCGGAAACCTTTCGCCGCCGGCGGTGTTGAAATGCAGCACGAAACCGTTATGTTGCGATGCGGTATGTCGGTTGACATTATCTATCGACCGATATAGATCGCCTGGCGATGCAAAGCCACGCTCACCATCGGCAAGCCGACCGCCGGGGCGGCGGTGCCCGGCATGCCCGGCGCGCACGCGGCGACGATACGCGTCAGCGCATCCTCGCGGCCGCTCTCGATGTCTTCGCCGCCGAAGGCTACGAGGGCACCACCACCCGCCGGCTGGCCGACGTGGCGGCGGTGAACCTGCCGGCCATCCAATATTATTTCGGCAGCAAGGAAGGCCTCTACCGCGCCGCCATCGCGCATCACGTGGCGACGATGGAAAGCCGGGTGGCGCCGGCGGCCGACAAGGTGAGCCTGGCGCTGGCGGCAGGCAATCTGTCGCGGCGGCAGGCCTTGACGCTCCTTTGCCTGATGCTGGACACCTTCGCCGCCCTGGTGGCCGACCAGACCTTCCCCGATTGGAAAAGCCGGGCCATGTTCTTCGCCCGCGCCGAGATCGAGCCATCCGCTAAGCTGGATCCGCTGCATGAGTGGGCCGAGCGGCGCATATTCCGCCCTTGCGCCAGCCTGATCGGGCATCTGATCGGGCGACCGGCCGACGAGGAAGCGACGCTCCTCCACACGCTCACGGTCTTCGGGCAGATCCTGATGTTCTGCAATCACAAGGCCCAGCACATTCTGGGCTGGCCGGAGATCGACGGCACCAGGGTGCGCGCCATCCAGACACTAGTACGCGAGCATACCCAGGCGATCTTCCGGCCCGCCAGGAGGCCGCGGCCATGACCGGCAAGGCAAAGCTCGCGTCCGGCTGGACCGCGGCCGTCGCGTTGCTGCTGCTGCTTGGCGGCTGCGAGGTCGGGCCGGACTTCAAGCACCCGGCGCCGCCCGATGTCAGCGGCTATACCAAGGAGCCGCTGCCGGCCAGGACGGCCGCGACGCCGGGCCATGGCGGCGAGGCGCAGCGTTTCGTGCAAGGCCTCGACATCCCCGGCCAATGGTGGGCGCTGTTCCATTCCGAGCCCCTCAACCGGCTGGTCGAGGAAGCGCTGCGGCACAATCCCGATCTCGATGCCGCCCGCGCCTCGCTCCGTGCCGCCAACGAGAACGTCTATGCCGGCCAGGGCGGATTGTTTCCCACCGTCGGCGCCAATGCCCAGGCCGAGCGCGAGCGCATTTCCGGCGCCGAGTTCGGCGAACCCAACGTCAGCGGCATCTTCAGCCTGGTGACCGCCGGGGCGAACATTTCCTACAACCCGGATGTCTTCGGCGGCGTGCGCCGGCAGGTCGAACAACTGGAGGCACAGGCTGAATATCAGCGTTTCCAGCTCGAGGCCGCATACCTGACGCTTTCCTCCAACGTCGTGGTGGCAGCGGTGCAGGAAGCATCGCTGCGCGCACAGATCGCGGCGACCGAGGATATCATCAAGCTGGAGAGCGACCAGCTTACCGTGGTGCAGCACCAGTTCACGCTCGGTGCCGTGCCGAAGTCCGACGTGCTGACCCAGCAGGCGACCTTGCTGGCGACGGAAGCGACCTTGCCGCCGCTGCAGAAGCAGCTCGCGCAGACACGCAACCAGTTGACCGCGCTGGCCGGGCGTTTCCCGAGCCAGGAGATCGATGCGACCTTCGATCTCGACCACCTGACCCTGCCGGGAGAGCTGCCGGTCAGCCTGCCTTCGAGCCTGGTGGCGCAGCGCCCGGACGTGCTGGCGGCGGACGCGACCCTGCATGCCGCCAGCGCCAACATCGGCGTCGCCATCGCCAACGAGCTGCCGCAGTTCTCCATCACCGGCCAGGCCGGCACCACCGCGCTCGGTTTCTCCAACCTGTTCTCGCCGGCCTCCGCCGTCTGGAGCATCGCCGGCAGCGTGGCGCAGACCGTCTTCGACGGCGGCACGCTCCTGCACAAGCGGCGCGCCGCGGAGGCGGAATTTGCCCAGGCGGCGGCGCAATACCGCAGCACGGTGATCAAGGCGTTCCAGAACGTCGCCGATGCCCTGCGCGCGCTGCAATTCGACGCCAGGCAGCAGCAGGCGCAGGCGACCGCCGAGCGGACCGCGCTCGACAGCCTGAACCTGGCGCGCCAGCAGTTCCAGTTCGGCGCCATCACCTATCTCACCCTGCTCGACGCCCAGCGCACCTATCAGCAGGCGCACATCAACCTGGTGCAGGCGGAGGCCAACCGCTATGCCGACACCGCGGCGCTGTTCCAGGCCGTCGGCGGCGGCTGGTGGCACCGCAGCGACGTGACCCCTGACACCAAGGGCAGCCCCGACCGGACCTGGCTGCCGCTTCCCTCTGCCGACGCGCACTGACGGAGTTGCCGATGGTCAAGCGCATGATCGTGATGCTGATCGCCGTGGGCATCGTGCTCGGCGGCATCTTCGGCTTCCAGGTATTCAAGGCCAACATCATCAAAAAGGTGATGGCCGGCCTCGCCAATCCGCCGCAAACCGTCTCCACGGTCAAGGCGGGCTATCAGGAATGGCAACCGACCTTGAGCGCGGTCGGCAGCCTGCGCGCGGTCAATGGCGCCGACCTGTCGCTGCAGCAGCCCGGCATCGTCAGCGAGATCGACTTCAAGTCGGGCGACGACGTGCAGACCGGCCAGGTGCTGCTGCGGCTGCGGGCCGACGACGACATCGCCAAGCTGCAGGCGCTGCAGGCGGTCGCGCAACTGGCCCAGGTGAACCTGGCGCGCGACCAGAAGCAGTTCGCCGTGCAGGGCGTCGCCCAGGCCACCATCGACAGCGACAGCGCCACGCTGAAGAACGACCTGGCTCAGGTGGCGCAGCAGCAGGCGATCGTCGACCAGAAGATCCTGCGCGCACCCTTCGCCGGCCACATCGGCATCCGCTCGGTCGATCTCGGCCAGTACCTGGCGGCGGGAACGCCGGTGGTGACCTTGCAGGCGCTCGACCCGATCTACGCCGACTACTACTTGCCGCAGCAGGCGCTCAGCCGGGTCAAGGTCGGCCAGGGCGTTGCCATCCGCGTCGACACCTATCCGGGCGAAAGCTTCCCCGGCAAGATCGTCGCCATCAATCCGCTGGTCGATACCGGTTCGCGCAATGTGCAGATCCGCGCCGAGCTGGCCAACGCCGACCATCGCCTGTTGCCCGGCATGTTCGCCACCCTCGACATCGACATCGGCGTGAAGCAACGCGAGATCACCCTGCCGCAGACGGCGATCGCCTATAACTCGTACGGCGACACTGTCTATATCGTCGTCGACAAGGGGCCGAGCGGCGGGCCGCCGCGGCTTGTCGCCGAGCAGAGCTTCGTCACCACCGGCGCCACGCGGGGCGATCAGGTGGCGGTGCTCAAGGGCGTGAAGGAAGGCGACCAGGTGGTGACCTCCGGCCAGATCAAGTTGCGCAACGGCGCGCCGGTGGTCATCAACAATGCGGTGCAGCCGACCGACAACCCCAACCCCAAGCCGGTCGAAGAATAGGGCGGACCGAGATCGCGCCCGTCTCCGCCCGCCCGAGGGAGTGCCCGCATGGCTTTCACCGACATCTTCATCCGCCGCCCGGTTCTGGCCAGCGTCGTCAGCCTGCTGATCCTGGTGCTCGGCCTGCGCGCGCTCGAATCCCTGCCGATCCTGCAATATCCGGCGACGCAGAACGCCGTCGTCACGGTGACGAC
>DATKQA010000489.1:0-2019 GCA_035523835.1 Candidatus Sulfotelmatobacter sp. | reverse complement strand
CCGAACATGGCGCATGCCAGCTCCTATTCGTCCGTGCTGCATTACCTCAAGGCGGTCGCGGCGATGGGTGTTGCCGAGGCGAAGAAGAGCGGTGCGGCCACGGTTGCAAAGATGAAGGCGATCCCGACGGAGGACGACGCTTTCGGCAAGGGCTCGATTCGCGCCGACGGGCGTTGTCTGCACCCTGTGTATCTCTATGAGGTCAAAAAGCCGTCCGAGAGCAAGTATGCGTGGGACTACTACAAGCTGCTTGCCACCACGCCGGCTGAGCAGGGCTTCCGCCCGCTCGATCAGGGCGGCTGCCCGATGATCAAGGCCTGAAAGCAACGGGCGGCGACCTGCGGGTCGCCGCCCGATTTCGGATGGCAGCGAACCCGGCAAAGTGAGGAAGCGCGATGCCGACGGACCGTTACGGGCTGGCCCTATCCACCGCGTCGCTCGACGCACGGGATGATTACGTGCGCGGCTGCGACCTGCTGTTCACCACCTATCCCGGCGCGATTGCGGCGTTCGACCATGCCATCGCCGCCGATCCCGGCTTCGCGCTCGCGCATGTCGCCAGGGCTCAGGCGTTGCTCATTGCCGGCGACGTGGCGGCGGCGCGGAACAGCATGGCCGCAGCCGATGCCGTGGCTGCCGGGCTGCCGGCGCGTGAGGCGAGCCATGCTGCGTTCTTCAATCTGCTGGTCGCCGGCCAGGCCGCCGCAGCGCTGGTCGCTGCGCGGGCCCACCTGCAGGAGTGGCCGCGCGATGCAATGGTGCTCAATACCACGGCAACCCCCAACGGCTTGATCGGTCTGTCCGGGAAGGTCGGACAGAAACGCGAGCAGGTCGCGCTGATGGAAAGCCTCGCCCCACAGTACGGCGACGACTGGTGGTTCGCTGCCCATTACGGCATGGCGCTGGTCGAGGGCGGCCAGCGCGACGCCGGGCGCCGCCATATCGAGCGATCACTGGCGGCGAACCCGCGCAATGCCTACGGCGCCCACGCCCAGGCGCATCTTTGTTACGAGGACGGCGATGCAGGGGCCGGCTGTGCTTTCCTGGCATCGTGGCTGCAGACCTATCCGCGCCAGGGGCACTTCCACGGCCATCTCAGCTGGCACCGGGCGCTTGGCGAACTGGAGATCGGCAACGCCGACGTGGCGTTCCGCATCTTTGCCGAGAGCTGCGCGCCGGAGGTGCATAGCGGGTCGGCGCGTATGAAGATCACCGACGGCATCTCCTTCCTGTGGCGCTGGGAACTGGCGGGGAATCCGCACGACCCGGCGCGCTGGGGCGTCCTGCACGATTTCGTCGCCGCCACGTCGGCGCATCCGGGCATGGCACTGGCGGACATGCATGCTGTGCTGGCCGACGCGGTCGCCGGGGACGGCGCGGCGCTGGAGGCGCGGCTGCGCGAGCTGGCCGCGCTGGAGCAGGCAGATCGCTATCCCTCGGGCGATGTCATCCCGGCGCTGTCACAGGCTTTCAGGGCGTTCCAGCGAGGGGACTTCACTGCCGCGATCGCGGCGATCGAGCCGGTGATGGACCAGCGCGAACGCATCGGCGGCAGCCGGGCGCAGACCGATCTGGTGGAGTTCACTCTGCTGCGGGCCTATGTCGAGGCCGGCCGCATGGACGAGGTCCGCCACCTGCTCGCCGCGCGCCGCACCGGTCATCCGGCCGTGCCCGTTGCCGGCGCGTCGTTGCACTGACCGGCGGGACCTAGACCGAGAAATACTTCGCGTGCGGATTGAGCACGACGATGGCGCTTGTGGATTGCTCGGGATGCAATTGCCATTCGTCAGATAGCGACACGCCGATGCGTTCGGCATCCAGCAGGCGCAGCAATGGCGCCTGGTCCTCCAGCTTCGGGCAGGCCGGATAACCGAATGAATAGCGCGATCCGCGATAGCCCTGGGCGAGCATCTTCTCGATGTCGCGGTCGTCCTCGGCGGCGAAGCCGAGTTCGGCGCGGATGCGCTTGTGGACGTATTCGGCCATCGCCTCGGCCATCTCGACCGACAGGCCGTGCAG
>DATKQA010000488.1:0-2615 GCA_035523835.1 Candidatus Sulfotelmatobacter sp. | reverse complement strand
GCAATGATCGCCTTCGACGCGCTCGAAGGCGCTCCAGAGCGCCTGTCGCCGGCGACAAGAGAGAGAAAGGACGGCCACTCTATCCGCGTCCTTGTGCCACGAGCTCGGCCGAGATCTCACGCTTTCGGTGCAGCGCCACGGTCGGCACGCGGCCCGAGACCAGGCCGCGCGGCCGCAGGATCATCATCAGCACCAACGCGATGCCAAAGATCAGCATGCGGTAGTCGGAGACGGCGCGGAACAACTCGGAGCCGCCGATCATCGCCAGCGCCGCGAGCGCCACGCCGAGCTGGCTGCCAAGGCCGCCCAGCACGACGATCGACAGCACCAGCGCACTCTCGATGAAGGTGAAGCTCTCCGGGCTGATGAAGGCCTGGCGCGTGGCGAAGAAAGCGCCGGCGAAGCCGCCGAACATCGCGCCGATGGCAAACGCGGTCAGCTTGGTGACGGTGACGTTGATCCCGAGCGCGCGGCAGGCAATCTCATCCTCGCGCAACGCCTCCCAGGCGCGGCCGAGCGGCAGCCGGCGCAGCCGCAACGTCACCCAGTTGGTCAGCAGCGCCAGGATCAGG
This sequence comes from Candidatus Sulfotelmatobacter sp., assembly GCA_035523835.1. GTDB lineage: Bacteria > Pseudomonadota > Alphaproteobacteria > Ferrovibrionales > Ferrovibrionaceae > DASQHM01. Next base: position 2,043 of record DATKQA010000488.1, on the reverse strand, counting down.
ATGACGTAGTAGAGGAAGATCAGGCGCTGCGTCGGATTCGGCTCGACGTGGAAAAACCCGGCAAACGTGCCCGGCCCGCTGCTCATCGTGAACTTCAGGCCGAACAGCGTCGGGCGCGGGATGCCGAAAATGCCGTTCGGCCCGTTGGTCAGGCTGACCCAGTTGTTGAGCACGATGTGGATGATCTCGCCGAAGGCGAGCGTCACGATCGCCAGGTAGTCACCGCGCAGCCGCAGCACCGGGAAGCCGAGCAGCATCCCCCAGCATGCCGCGAGAAGGCCCGCGATCGGCAGGCAACTCCAGAAGCCGAGGCCGAAATCGGTGGCGAAGATCGCGAAGGAATAGGCGCCGACAGCGTAAAACGCGACATATCCGAGATCGAGCAAGCCGGCGAGCCCGACCACGATGTTCAGCCCCCAGCCGAGCATCACGTAGGTCAGCACCAGCACGCCGAGGTCGACGTAATAGCGCGCGGCGAATATCGGCATCACGACGGCGAAGGCGAGCAGCGCCGGCGCAACCAGCCGACCAAGCCTGGTCGCCACCTCGGCGACCACCCGATTGCTGCGGAAAGCGGCGCGGCGGTTGCGCCCCTGCCAGAACAGCAGCAGCAGCCGCCCGGCAAATACGGCCAGGACGGCCAGCACGACTGCCTCCGGCCGCGCCCGCAGCGACATGGCGCTGCCGCCTTCGGTCGTCTTGAGGCCGATCATCGGGCCGAATAGCCCGAACGCGACCAACGCGGACAGGCCGGCGTCCCGCAGCGCTCCCGGCGGCAGGCGAGACGAACCGCCCGGCGCCGCTGCGTTCATACCTTCTCCACGTCGGCGCGGCCGAGAATCCCGGTCGGCATGAACACCAGAACGATCGCGAGGATCGAAAATGCCGCGACGTCCTTGTATTCGACGCTGGCATAGGCCGACCAGAAGGTCTCGATCAATCCGATCGCAAGCCCGCCCAGCACCGCACCTGGCAACGAGCCGATGCCGCCGAGCACCGCCGCGGTGAACGCCTTCACCCCGGCGACGAAGCCGATATAGAAGTCGATCACCCCGTAATAGAGCAGGAACATCAGCCCGGCGACGGCGGCCAGCGCCGCGCCGATGACGAAGGTCAGGCTGATCGTCATGTCGGTGTTGACGCCGAGCAGACCTGCCATCTTGAGGTCCTGCTCGCAGGCGCGCATCGAGCGGCCGAGCGGCGTGCGCGTCACCAGCCAGGTGAAGATCGCGAGCACGACGAGCGTCGTGACCACGATCGCGATCTGCATCCAGGAGAGCTGCACGACGAAGCCGCCATGCTGGCCGAGCAGGCTCAGCCCGCCCGGAATCAGCGGCGCCATCGGCTTGACCTGCGCGCCCTGGCTGACCTGCACAAAGTTCTCGAGCGTGATCGACATGCCGATCGCCGAGATGAGCGGTGCCAGCCGGAATGACCCGCGCAACGGACGGTAGGCGATGCGCTCCACCGTCCATCCATACAGGGCGGCGATCGCCGCGGCGAAGATCAGGGTGATGGCCAGCGCGATCGGGACGGCCGTGATGCCGACCATCGCGAGCCCGGTCAGCGCGATCAGCGACAGGAAGGCCCCGACCATGAAAATGTCGCCGTGGGCAAAATTGATCATGCCGATGATGCCGTAGACCATCGTATAGCCCACCGCGATCAGGCCGTAGATCATTCCGAGGGTCACGCCATTGATCAGCTGCTGCAGCGCGTAGGCCACAGGGCACACCTCCGAACTTGGTTACCGGCCGTCCTGCTGTCGCCGCAGGTCTGGGCTGCACGACAGTCCTGTCACAAAGCACGGCGGATCGGACCTGCGCAAGCGGGCGGCTGCGGCCGCCGGTCCGGTAGCACGGCGGGACAGGCCAGGCGGCAATCGGCACGCCGGTTCCGGCCGCGTCCGGCAGACGGGGTGCTCGGCCTGCCGCGGGCGGCGAAGGTCAACTCCAGGGGCTGCCGGGGGTTGGGCTGCGGTCGGCGGATTGCGGAGCGCAGAGGCCGCGCCACGGCACCGTGGCCCGGAACGTCACGAAGGCA
>DATKQA010000487.1:0-17513 GCA_035523835.1 Candidatus Sulfotelmatobacter sp. | reverse complement strand
GGGGACCTGAAGTGAAAAACCTGACATCTCTGCGGTGGATTTATCGGGCCAGTTTCATCGCTTTGGCGTTCGGCCTGCTACCGGCGGGAGCCGCGCGCGCCGACGACGCCAAGCCGGCCGCGCCAGCCAAATGGAGCGACGCCATCACCGTCGGCGGTCAGCTCGATGTCGGCATCACCGGCAATCCTTCCTCGCCGGACGACGGTCGCAACTATGGCCGGCTGTACGACGACCTGTCGAACACGCCGACCTTGAACTCGCTGCTGCTGACCATGCAGCGGCCGACCGACCCGAAGACGGACTACGATCTCGGCTTCAAGATCCAGGGCATGATCGGCTCCGACGCCCGTTACACGCATACGCTCGGCTTGTTCGACCGGGCGAGCAGCCATCAGATCCAGGTCGACCTGGTTGAAGCCAAGCTGCTGCTGCACACGCCCTGGATCGGCGGCATCGACTTCACCGCCGGCCAGTTCGTCACCCCGCTCGGCAACGAGGTGATCGATCCCTCCGGCAATACCTTTTACTCGCACAGCTACATTTTCAATTTCGGCCTGCCGGTGAAGGACTTCGGCGCCTACGCCACCTGGCACGCCACATCGATCGTTGATGTCTGGGGCGGCATCGACGCCGGTAACCAGACGACCCCGTGGGACGACAACAACGGCGCGGCGGCGGGCATGGTCGGCTTCGGCCTGAACGGCCTGGCCGGCGGCAACCTGACCATCCTGGCCTTGACCCATTTCGGCCCGGAGGACCCTTTCGATAGCGGCTCGTACCGCTACTACAACGACATCCTTACCACCTACAAGCTGACCGACAAGATCACGCTGGTGAACGAGCTGAACTGGATCCGCGACGACGGCCTGCATGCCAACGGCTTCGGCATGGCGCAGTACGTGAGCTATGCCCTGACGGACAGCGTCACGCTCTCGGCCCGCGGCGAAATCTGGCGCGACGCCGAAGGCGCCTTCGTCTCGCAGTTCGGCAGCTACCTCGACGCGGCGCGCGAGCTGCAGGGCCAGGCGCCGGTCAGCCCGACGACGCATGGCACGGGCGTCTCGACCACCTACGGCGAGATCACCCTCGGCGTAGAATGGAAGCCGCCGGTGCCCGCGTTCATCACCGGCACCACGATCCGGCCGGAAATCCGCTACGACAGCACGCTCAACGGCGTGCATGCCTACAACGACTTCAAAGACGTGGGCATGTTCACCGCGGCGGTCGATGTCGTGATGCCGTTCTGATCGAAGACACGGACAATTGTGAATGCGGAGGGCGCCGCGACCGGCGCCCTCTTCGTTTTCCGGCTCAGAGCAGCCCGAGGCTCTTCAGCTCCGCCAGCAGTTCCGGCGGCATGGCGGCCTCGCCCTTGCCGCGCGGATCGAGATCGGCCGGCGCTTCCGCCGGCTCCAGATAGCGCCAGCCCTGGTGCGGCTTGCGCGGTTGCGGCACCGTCGGCCGCAGATCCTTGTGCAGGGTCAGCCGGCAGAAGCGGCCCGCCTCCTCGCGCTGCACCGCATCGATGCCGACGATGCGCTGGCGCACGCGGACGAAGCCCTTGATCACCCAATAGATCGAGCCGCCGTCGAGAATCTCGTCAGCGCGCCTGGGGAAGTTGCGCGTGAAATGGTAGGAGCCCTTGGCTCCCTTGCGGCGCTTCTTCGCCTGCCAGTGTGCCAGCTCCTCGATCGAATCGATGCCGACGCAGAGTTTCAGCAGATGCAACGGCATGGTTCAGAGGCATTTCGACTTGAGCGCGCGGGCAACCCGCGACACCGGCGGCCGGCCGAGCCGGTCGGAGATCCACCAGGCGGTACGCACCAGCTCGGCGAGATCGACGCCGTTGTCGATGCCGAGGCCGTCGAGCATATAGACCACGTCTTCGGTGGCGACATTGCCGGTGGCGCCGGGCGCATAGGGGCAGCCGCCGAGGCCGGCGACCGAACTGTCGATCACGGCGACGCCCATTTCCAGGGCCATCAGGATATTGGCCAGGGCCTGGCCGTAGGTATCGTGGAAATGCACGCCAAGCTTTTCCAGCGGCACCACCTCGGCGCAGGCCTCGATCAGCTTCCGCACCTGACGCGGCGTGCCGACGCCGATGGTATCGCCAAGGCCGATGTCGCTGCAGCCGAGATCGAGCAGCGTCCTGGCGATTGCGGCGACCTTCTCCGGCTCGACCGCGCCCTCGAAGGGACAGCCGATGACGGTGCTGATGAAGCCGCGCACTCGCAAGCCGCGCGCCTTCGCCTCGGCGCAGACCTTGGCGATGCCGGCCATGCTGTCGGCGATCGAGCTGTTGAGATTGCGCCTGGAGAAGCTTTCGCTCGCGGCGGGGAAGACGGCGATATGCTCGACTTTGGCCGCCACCGCCGCGGCGACGCCCCGCAAGTTGGGGGTCAGCGCTTGGTAGACGACGCCGGGCTCGCGCCGCAAGCCGGCCATCACCGCCGCGCTGTCGGCCATGCGCGGCACCCATTTCGGCGAGACGAAGCTCGCCGCCTCGATCTTTTTCAGGCCGCACCCGGCCAACCGCTCGATCAGCTCGATCTTGATCGCCGTCGAGACTTCCACGGCCTCGTTCTGCAGCCCGTCGCGGGCACCGGCCTCCCACAGGCTGACCGCTGCCGGCATGCTCATGCCTGCTTCTCCTCGGTAAAGGCGACGAGGACAGTGCCTTCCTGCACCTGCTCGCCGACGCTCACATTGATCTTGGCGATGGTGCCGTCGCGCGGCGCCGCGATGGTGTGCTCCATCTTCATCGCTTCGAGGATCATCAGCCCCTTGCCTTTCGCCACCTCGGCGCCGGCCTCGACCAGCACCTGGACGATCTTGCCGGGCATCGGCGCGGTCACCGCGCCGGCGGCGCCCTCCTCCACATTGCCGACGTCCAGGGGATCGTCGAGCAGCAGCCGCTCGCTGATCCCTTCCGCCATGACCGTGACTTCGTGGCCGCGCAGCACCGCCGCCGCCGCCAGCCGCACGCCGCCGAGGCTCGCGACGATGCCGCCGTCGCCGTCGCTCGCCGCCTCAACCGCCAGGGTGCCGCCGGGCAGCGCCAGCGACCAGCCCTGCCGGCGATAATCGACCCGGACGGTCACCGGCTCGTCCTCGCCCGGCCGGCGGAAGCCGAGTTCGCCATGCGCCGAGCCGTTCATGCGCCAGCCGTCGACCGCATGCCAGGGCGAATGGGGATCGGCCGACGCCGCGGCCGCGGCGGCGGCGCCCGCCTGCCGCTGCAGCAGAACGGCAGTGGCCGCCAGCGCCAGCGCGCGATCTGCCAGCGGTTCCGCCGCAGGAACGAGCGCGGCGCGATGCCGCTCGATGAAGCCGGTGTCGAGTTCGGCGGCGGCGAAGGCGGGGTGCACCGCGACGCGAGCCAGAAAGCCGAGGTTGGTGACGCAGCCGGCGACCTGGCATTCGGCGAGCGCCCCGGCGAGCCGCGAGAGCGCGCTCGGCCGGTCGCGGTCCCAGACGACCAGCTTGGCGATCATCGGATCGTAGAACGGCGTCACCGCGTCGCCTTCGCGCACGCCGGTATCGACACGCACATGCCGGCTGCCGGCCGGCAGGCGCAGGCGATGCAAGGTGCCGGTGGCGGGCAGAAAGCCGCGCGCCGGATCCTCGGCATAGAGCCGCACCTCCAGGGCATGGCCCTGCAGCGGCACCTCCGCCTGGGCGAGCGGCAAGGGTTCGCCCGCCGCCACGCGAAGCTGCCACTCCACCAGATCGAGGCCGGTGATCATCTCCGTCACCGGATGCTCGACCTGCAATCGCGTATTCATTTCCATGAAGTAGAAGGCATCGGCGCGCAGGCCCTTGGCGACATCGGCGATGAACTCCACCGTGCCGGCGCCGACATAGCCGATCGCCTTGACCGCGGCCACCGCCGCCTGGCCCATGGCCTGGCGCATGGCCTTGGGCATGCCGGGCGCCGGCGCCTCCTCCAGCACCTTCTGATGCCGCCGTTGCAGCGAGCAGTCGCGCTCGAAGAGATGCACCGCATTACCCTGCCGGTCGGCGAACACCTGCATCTCGATATGGCGCGGCTTGACCAGGTATTTTTCGATCAGCACCTTATCGTTGCCGAAGGCGCCCCTGGCCTCGCGCTGCGCGCCGGCCAGGGCGGCATCGAACTCGATCGCCGCATCGACGCGCCGCATGCCCTTGCCGCCGCCGCCCGCCACCGCCTTGATCAGCACGGGATAGCCGATGCGCATGGCTTCGGCGCGGAGCTTCGCCGGCGACTGATCGTCGCCGTGATAGCCCGGCACCACCGGCACCCCTGCCGCTTCCATCAGCGCCTTGGCCGCGCCCTTGAGACCCATGGCGCGGATCGCCGCCGGCGGCGGCCCGACGAAAACCACGCCGGCGGCGGCGCAGGCCTCGGCGAACTCGGCGTTCTCCGAGAGAAAGCCGTAGCCGGGATGGATCGCCGCGGCGCCGCTCTGCTTTGCCGCTTGAATGATCGCTCCGGCATTGAGGTAGCTCTCGGCCGCGGCGGCCGGCCCGATGCGATAGGCCTCGTCGGCCATGCTCACATGGCGTGCGCCCGCGTCGGCGTCGGAATAGACCGCCACCGTGCGCAAGCCGAGCCGGCGCGCCGTGGCGATGATCTGGCAGGCGATCTCGCCGCGATTTGCGATGAGCAGCTTGCGGAACATGGCCCGGCTACTAGTTGCAGCCGCCGGTGAGACGATCGAGCGCCGGCTGGCTGGATTCCGCCTCGTCCATCAGGCCGGCGAACTCGGCCTTCTGCCGGGCCAGGCCCGGACAATATTGCCGCTTGCCGAGGGCGCAGTCGGGGTCGCTGTCGCAGGATTTGACGTGCGCGTCCATCTGCACCGACAGCGCCGCGACATTGTCGCGGATGGCCTGCTTGCGGTCCTCCGGCAGTTCGCAGGCCTCGAGCTTGCGCAGTGCCAGCCGGCGCAGGCGCGCGCCGGTCGCGGTATCGCCGCAGGCATCGAAGTAATAGGAGAATTCCACGGTCTTGCCGACGGAATGGCCTAGGAAGACGAAGTGCTCGATGCCCTCGGCAGCGCTGAAGCGGGAACCGGCCAGGCACAGCGCCACGATGGCGAGCGGGAGAGCGGCGGCGAGGCGCATGCTAGTCGGTCTCGGTCCAGCGGGGCTTGCGCTTTTCCAGAAACGAGGCGATGCCTTCGCGCCCCTCCTCGGTGACGCGGCGCGAGGCGATGCGGCGGGCGGTTTCCAGCACCAGTTCGGAATCGATCCGCCGGTAGCGCACGGCGAATATAAGGTCCTTGGTTTCCGCCAGCGCGCCCGGCGCGCCGGCGAGGAAATGCCCGAGCAGGCGGTCGCGCGCCGCTTCCAGGCCGGCACGGTCATCGACGATCTCGTGCACCAGGCCCATGCGATAGGCTTCATGCGCCGGGAAGCGCTCGGCGGTGAGGAAGTAGCGCCGCGCATTGTGGGCGCCGATCGCTTCGATCACGTAGGGCGAGATCACCGCCGGCACCAGGCCGATCTTCACTTCGGTCAGGCAGAAGACCGCGTTCCGCGCCGCGACCGCCACGTCGCAGGCGGCGACCAGGCCGACGCCGCCGGCATAGGCCGAGCCGTGCACCAGCGCGATGGTCGGCTTCGGCATGCTGTTGAGCGAGCGCAGCATGTAGCCGAGCGCGGTGGCATCCTCCAGGTTCTGCTCTTCGGTGAAGTCGGCGGCGCGGCGCATCCAATTGAGGTCGGCGCCGGCGCAGAAGCTGGCGCCGCGGCCCTCGATGATCACCACCCGCACGCCATCCTGTTTGGCCAGGTCGTCGAAGATGTCCGCCAGGCGCTCGATCACGTCGTCGCTGAAGCTGTTGTGCAGTTCCGGCCGATTGAGCGTGACGGTAGCGACGCCGCCCGCGGTCACATCGAGCAATACCGGTTCTTCGTCACTCATGGGCTGCCTTCTGCCTGGGCGGATCGACGGGCGCCGCTCATCCTAGCGCATTTCACATGCGGAATATGCCAAATCGGGTCGGCCCGATCGGCGCATTGATGGCGGCGGAAATGCCGAGCCCGAGGACGCGCCGGGTATCGGCAGGATCGATGATGCCGTCGTCCCAGAGCCGGGCCGAGGCATAGTAGGGATGACCCTGGCTTTCGTACTGCTCGCGGATCGGCGCGCGGAAGGCCGCCTCCTCCTCGGCGCTCCAGGTCTCGCCGCGGCTTTCCATGCTGTCGCGCTTGACCGTGGCCAGCACGCTCGCCGCCTGCTCGCCGCCCATCACCGAGATGCGCGCGTTCGGCCACATCCAGAGAAAGCGTGGCGCGTAGGCACGACCGCACATGCCGTAGTTGCCGGCGCCGAACGAGCCGCCGATGATCACGGTGAATTTCGGCACCTGCGCCGTGGCCACCGCCGTCACCAGCTTGGCGCCGTCCTTGGCGATGCCGCCGGCTTCGTATTTCCTGCCGACCATGAAGCCGGTGATGTTCTGCAGAAACACCAGGGGGATGCCGCGCTGGCAGCAGAGCTCGATGAAATGCGCGCCCTTGAGCGCCGATTCCGAGAACAGGATGCCATTGTTGGCGAGGATGCCGACCGGATAGCCCCAGACGCGGGCGAAGCCGGTGACCAGCGTGGCGCCGTAGAGTTTTTTGAACTCGTCGAACTCGCCGCCATCGATCACGCGCGCGATCACCTCGCGCACGTCGTAGGGAATGCGCGGATCCCTGGGAATGACGCCATAGAGCTCGTCGCCGCCGTAGCGCGGCTCGACCGGCGGCTGCACGTCGATGTCGGGCCGCTTCACGCTGTTGAAATTGGCCACGATGCGGCGCGCAATGGCCAGCGCATGGCGGTCGTCCATCGCATAATGGTCGGTGACGCCGGAGACGCGCGAATGCACGTCGGCGCCGCCCAGCTCCTCCGCCGTCACCACCTCGCCGATCGCCGCCTTCACCAGCGGCGGGCCGCCGAGAAAGATGGTGCCCTGCTCGCGCACGATGACGCTCTCGTCGCACATGGCGGGAACATAGGCGCCGCCGGCGGTGCAGGACCCCATGACCACGGCGACCTGCGGAATGCCGAGGGCGGAGAGATTGGCCTGGTTGAAGAAGATGCGGCCGAAATGCTCGCGGTCGGGAAAGACCTCGTCCTGGTTCGGCAGGTTGGCGCCGCCGGAATCGACCAGATAGATGCAGGGCAGCCGGTTCTCCCGCGCCACCTCCTGCGCCCGCAGGTGCTTCTTCACCGTCATCGGATAGTAGGTGCCGCCCTTGACCGTGGCGTCGTTGCAGACGACGACGCACTCGCGGCCCATGATCCGGCCGATGCCGGTGATGATGCCGGCGGCGGGAATATCTTCCCCATACATCCCGTTGGCGGCGAGCTGGTTCAGCTCCAGGAAGGGCGAGCCGGGATCGAGCAGGGTGCGCACCCGGTCGCGCGGCAGGAGCTTGCCGCGCGCCACATGGCGGGCACGCGCCCGCTCGCCGCCACCCTCGCGCACCGCCGCCACCTTGGCCTGGAGCTCGGCGACCATTTCCGCCATGGCCGCCGCATTGGTCCGGAACGGCGCCGAACGGGTGTCGAGAGCGCTTTGCAGCACGGCCATGACGGGCGATTTCCTCCGGAGACGGCTGCAAATGTGCGTCGAAGCCGCCGTGCCGGCAAGGAAATTGTAGCCGGCGCGGCGACCGCCTGCGCTATGATGCCGGCCGCAGCAATCGGCAGCAGAGGCGGTAGAAGACATGGCCTACAAGCCCTTCGATTTGACCGGCAAGGTGGCGCTGGTGACCGGCGGCAACAGCGGCATCGGCCTCGGCCTGGCCCAGGCGATGGCCGAGGCCGGCGCCGACGTGGCCATCTGGGGCACCAATGCCAAGAAGAACGAGGCGGCCAAGGCGCAACTGGCCAAGTCCGGCCGCAAGGTGCTGGCGTTGATCTGCGATGTCGGCGACGAGAAGGCGGTCGAGGCCGCCTTCGCAGAGACGGTGCAGGCGCTCGGGCGGATCGACGGCTGCTTCGCCAATGCCGGCGTCAGCGGCCGCGGCGGACACAAGTCCTTTGCCGAAATGTCGGCCGAGGAGTGGCACCGGGTGCTGCGCGTCAACCTGGACGGCGCCTTCTATACCTTCCGCGCCGCGGCCAAGCACATGGTCGAGCGCGGCGACGGTGGCGTGCTGGTGGGCACGGCATCTCTCGCCGCGGTTGAAGGGGCGCCGCGCAGCGAGCACTATGCCGCAACCAAGGGTGGCATGATCTCCCTAACCCGCTCGCTGGCGGTCGAATTCGCCCGCTACCGCATCCGCGCGCATTCGATCCTGCCGGGCTGGATCGAGACCGAAATGACGGCCAATGCCATGGGCAACGATAAGTTCGTGCAGAACGTTATGCCCCGCATCCCCATGCGCCGCTGGGGGACGGGCGAGGATTTCGGCGGCATCGGCGTCTATCTGATGAGCGCCGCCTCGTCCTACCATACCGGCGATACATTCCTGATCGACGGCGGCTACGCCCTGTTCTAGGACGGCCCGGCGGGAATGGCACCAGGGTGACGAGACGATGGCCGTGAGAGCAGCGCGCAGGGCGAAGAAGAAGGCCGTCGCGAAGCCGGCCCGTGCGAGCCGTCCGGCGGCGAAGCAAAGCCTCGCCGCCAAGCGGACCGCCGGCAAGCCGGCCAAGGCGAGGCCGAAACAGACCAAGCCCGTGCCGGCGAAAGTCTCCCCGGCAAGGCCGGTTGCGGCCAAGCCGCCCGCAGCCAAGCCGACCGTTGATCGCAAGCAGATCTACCTGCAGAAGATCGAGGATATCGACGGCCTGAGCGTCTGGATCGTCGACGGCGCCTATATCCGCAGCCATCTCGACGAGAAATTCACCCGCCTCGGGCAGCACTACCGCTTCGCCTACATCCCCGCGAGCGAGCTCTGGCTCGACCGGCCGATCAAGGAGCATGAGCGGCGCTATTGCATCGACCGCCTGCTGGTGGAGCATCGGCTCATGGCCAAGGGCGTGCCCTACGCCAAGGCCTTCGAGGCCGGCGGCCGCGAGGAGCGAAAGGAACGGCGGCGCGCCGGCGATGTCGGCCGCATCTCCGACCAGGGCCGCCGCCTGCCGGCCGGGCGCGACGTGCATCTGCGGCTGTGGAAACGGCTCGACAGCGGCGTGTCGGTCTGGATCGTCAACGGCCGCCTGGTGCGCAGCGTGTTCGACGGCGATTATGCCGCCGGCGGCCATGACTATGTCTACGAGTTCGTGCCCGAGGACGAAATCTGGATCGACGACCAGGTCGAGGAGCAGGAACGCGGCTACGTGCTGCTGCACGAACTGCACGAACGCAACCGCATGGCCCAGGGCTGGCCCTACAGCCGGGCGCACGCGGAATCGAGCCGCGCCGAATACCGCTGCCGGCATCACCCCGAGGAGCTGCAGGACAGGCTCGCCGCCGAGGGCTGGGCTTGAACTACCGCGCCGAGGTGAACCGGCCGCCAGAAGTCCGAGCGCCGGCCCGCTTCCCCTGGCAGACCGCCTTCGTACCGCTGCTCGGCCTGATGTGGGGCTTCAACTGGCCGGTGGTGAAGATCGTCCTCGCCGAGGTCGCGCCCTGGACCTTTCGCACCTTCGGCCTGCTGGTCGGCGGGCTGTTGTTGGCCGGCTTCGCGCTGGCGCGCGGCAGCTCGCTCGCGGTCCGGCGCGCCCATTGGCCACGCCTCGCCGGCACCGGCCTCCTGTCGATCGCCGCCTTCAGCGTCCTCCTGGCCTTCGCCCAGCTCGCGGCGCCGACCTCGCGCGCCGCCATCGTCACCTACACCATGCCGATCTGGGCCAGCCTGTTCGCCCGTGTCGTCCTCGGCGAGCGATTCGACCGCCGGCGCCTGGTCGGCCTGGCGCTCGGCGCGGCCGGCCTCGCCGTGCTCGGCTGGCCGCTGGTCGAAAGCGGGCAATTGTCCATCGGCCTGCTCTATGCGCTGCTCGGCGGCATGAGCTGGGCCGCCGGCACCGTGCTGATGAAGCGCTATCCGATCGACGCCACGCCGCTCGCCATCGCCGCCTGGCAACTGCTGATCGCCGCCGCCTGCTCCGCCGTCGGCATGCTGGCCTTCGAGGGCGTGCCCGTGCCGCATGCCCTGTCCGCCGCGACGCTCGTCGCCTTCGGCTATCACGTGCTGGTCGCGCAGGCGCTCGGCTATGTGCTCTGGTTCGAGATCGTCGGCCGCCTGCCGGCTGGGATTTCCTCGCTCGGCACGCTGATGGTGCCGGCGGTGGGCGTGCTCGGCGCGACGCTGTTCGTCGGCGAGCATCCGACGGCGGCCGACTATCTCGGCCTCGTCCTCATCATCGCCGCGGCCGCCTCGGTGCTGGTGCCGGCGCGGCCTGGGCCGGCCTATGCCTCCGGCGGCGGCGCCAGCGGAAACTGATCGACGTATTTCAGGTAGCGCGCCAGGTGACGGTCGGACGCCGTCAAGGTGCCGCGGCGGAAGCGGATGGTATTGAGCACCACCGCATCCTCCTCGTTCAGCCGCGTCACCATCGCATGCAGGGCGGCAAGCTTTCCGCGCTGCGCCGGCGCATCGGCCGCGCTCGCCGGCTTCGGCACGCCGAACACGTAATAGCCCATGGCCCTGCCGTGCGCGATCGGCGCGCCGGCAAACAGCATGAACATATCGTCGGCTCCGATGCGGATATGCTGGGCGAAGCAATTGGTGCCGGTAATGCGACCGCGCTGGGCATAGTTCGGCGTGGCCACGCTGTAGTCGATCGCATGATCGCCGACCTCGAGCGTCGCTGGAAATGCCGTTTCCGGCATGCCGTGCAAGGTGCGCAGATGCTGGAAATCGACCCCGTTCGACACCGCGACCCAGGGATCGAGCGAACGCTCGCCGCGCCGGTGCGCCTCGAACAGCAGCTCGCCCTCCTCGGCGTCGGGGATGTGCGGCACGTCGAAGAGCGGCGTGCGGCCGTTGAAGGCCCACACCAGGCCCCAGGCTTCGGCGTTGGGATAGGTGAAAACCCTCGCCGCCGGCGGAATCCTGTCGCCGCTCGGAATATGCACGCAGCGTCCCGCGCCGTCGAAGCGCCAATGGTGATAGGCGCAGCGCAATTGCCCGTCGGCCATCTGGCCGACGGAAAGGTCGGCGCCGAGATGCGGGCACCAGGCGCTTTGCACCACCGCCCGCCCCGCGGGATCGCGATAGACGACGATCCGCGTGCCGAGAAAATCCCGCCCGATGACGGCGTCGCCGCCGATCTCGGCCGACAGCGCCACTGGAAACCAGCATTGATGGAAGCCGGGGTCGTTCCGCTCCCGCCCGTCGCGCGCCGAGGCGGCCGTCACCACGCCCATGTTCGAATCTCCTGCCCGATTGCAAGCGGTAACGTATGTTACCAACGCTGACATCCTATGGTAATTTCAATTACCAAGGCAAGTGAATTATGCTGGCCGCATGTCTTCAGCTTCACGCCGGGCCGCCCTGCCGGTCGAGCACGACCGCCGCTCCCGCATCCTGCATGCCACCTTCGCCGTGCTGATGGAGCATGGCTATGCCGGTGCCACCATGACCGAGATCGCGGCGCGGGCCCGCGTGTCCAAGCGCGAGCTCTATGCGCTGTTCGGCAACAAGCAGGGCATTCTCGCCGCGCTGATCGCCGAACGCTCGGCCCTGATCCGCGCCGCGCTGGCAATGCCGCCGGTGCGCGACCGCGGCGAGTTCGCCGCCACCCTCATCGCCTTCGGCAAGACCGCGCTGCGCGAACTCTGCGACCCCAGCACGACCGCGCTCAACCGCCTCGCCGCCATCGAGCGCGAGCGGGCGCCGGAGGTCGCCCATGCGATCGACCAGGCCGGCCGCGAGGCGCTCAGGACGGCGCTGATCGCGCTGCTCGCCGAGATGCAGGCGGCCGGGCTGCTGCGGCGGGGCGATGCGGCTTTCATGGCCGGGCAGTATTTCGCGCTGCTGTTCGGCGACCTGCTGCTGCGGCTCCTGCTCGGCACCACCAAGCCGCCGTCGGCGAAGGAGCTGGCGGCGCGCGCCGAGGCGGCGACATCGGCGCTGCTCGCGCTGCACGGCACGGCAAGCGCCGACTGACGGCGGCTATGCGCGGGGCGCCCGCCCGCTTCCCGCCCGCCGCCGCAACAAGGCCAGGAGCTGGCGCAGCGTGCCCCTGACGGAATAGCGCGACTTGGCCGGCTCGACCTCGATGCCGACGCGCAGGATGCGCTGGCTGCGCATTTCGCGCACCACGAACTCGACCGGATCGACGCGCACGCGATCGCCGACCGAGGCATGCCGCGGCAATTTCCCGGCGAGGAAGCTGGCCAGCGTCTGCTGCCGATCTTCGGCGGGTACGGAGAAGCCGTAGAGATCCGCCGCCGCGCCGACCGCGGCATCCGCCTGCAGCGAGAATTCGCCGAAAGCCTCCTGCTCCACGGTGGCGTCGCGCCGCCGCCGCGCGGCAAAGAGATTGTCGAGCGCATAGAGCTGCTCGGGGGGAGCCACCGCCAGCACATAGTCGTCCGCCGTCAGCTTCGGCAGGGTCTCGCGCTGCATCAGCGTGCCGTCGCGAATCACCGCGATGATGCGCGAGCGGCGCGGCAGCGGCAGCCGATCGAAGGCACGTTCGGTGGCCGCGCTGTCCTCGGCCACGCGATAAGCGGTGATGTCGCGGTCGAGGCCGACCAGCGCGTCGAGCTCGAGCCGCTCCGCCTCGTCCGACACCGCCGGCACCACCAGGCCCGCCAGGCGCGCCGCCGAGGTCACCGTCCAGCCCTGGGCCAGCAGCGACGTCAGCACGACGACGAACGCCACGTCGAAATAGACCGCCGCGTGCGGCAGGCCGGCCAGCACGACGGCGGTCGCCAGGAAGATCGGCACGGCGCCGCGCAGGCCGACCCAGGAGACGAAGGCCATCTCGGCCAGCGTGAAACGGAACCAGACCAGGCAGAGCCAGGTGGCGATCGGCCGGGCGACGAACATCAGCACCACGGCGATGCCGAGCGCCGGCGGCAGGCTGCCGACCAGGCGGTGCGGCGTCGCCAGCAGACCGAGCATCAGGAACATGCCGATCTGGCTCAACCAGGCCAGGCCGTCGTGGAAGCGGGTGATACTCTTGGCCGAGCGGTGCCGCCGGTTGCCGACCACGAAGCCGGCGACATAGACGGCGAGGAAGCCGGAAGCGCCGACCGCCTGGGCGCCGCCGAAAACGGCGATGGCGAAGGCGCCGGCGAGCACGGGATAGAGACCGCCGGCGATCTCGATGCGGTTGATGAGCGAAGTCAGGCCGTAGCCGGCGGCGGCGCCGATCGCCGCACCGCCGGCCATCTGGCTGACGAACAGCAGGGTCAGCTCACTGCTGCCGACGTGGCCGAGCGACAGCACCTGGATGCAGGCGAAGGTGAGGAAGATCGCCATCGGATCGTTCAGCCCGGATTCGATTTCGAGCGTGGCGCCGACACGGCGGCGAAGCTCGGTGCCGCCGAGGCGCAACAGGAAGAACACGGCGGCCGCATCGGTCGGCGCGACGATGGCACCGACCAGGAGGCCGTGCAGCCAGTCGTCGTGCAGCAGAAACGCCGCCGCAGCGCCGGTGATGACCGCGGTGATCAGCACGCCCGGCACCGCCAGCAGCAGCGAGGGCCAGAACGCGACCTCGAAGCTGCGGCGCGTGCTGCGCAGGCCGCCGTCGAACAGGATGACGGCCAGCGCCAGCGAGCCGACCAGATAGGCGACGCCGTAATCGTCGAACAGCACGCCGATCGGCCCGTCTTCGCCGGTCAGCATGCCGAGCACGAGGAAGACCAGCAGCAGGGGCGCGCCGATGCGGTTCGACACCGTGCTGATGACGATGCTGACCACCACCAGCAGGGCGGCGAAGAAGATGACTTCCGAGCCGGAGACGTGCATGCGGTCGCTAAGCGACGGGCCCTGCCGGCAGCCGGGCTGCCGCCGTCACTGGGCGGCGAGCTGGCGCGAGATCACCAGCCGCTGCACGTCGCTGGTGCCCTCGTAGATCTGGCAGACGCGGACGTCGCGCCAGATGCGCTCGACCGGAAAATCGGCGAGATAGCCGTAGCCGCCGTGAATCTGGATCGCTGCCGAGCAGACCTTCTCGGCCATCTCCGAGGCGAAGAGCTTGGCCATGCTGGCCTCGGTCAGGCAGGGCTTGCCGGCATCGCGCAGGCGCGCGGCGTTCAACACCATCTGCCGTGCCGCCTCGATCTGTGTCGCCATGTCGGCCAGGCGGAAAGCCACCGCCTGATGATTGATGATCACCGTGCCGAAGCTTTCCCGCTCCTTGGCATAGGCGAGCGCCGCCTCGAAGGCCGCCCGCGCCATGCCGACGGACTGCGCGGCGATGCCGATGCGCCCGGACTCCAGATTGGCCAGCGCGATGCGATAGCCCTCGCCCTCCCTGCCGAGCAGGCCGTCGGCGGGAACGAAGGCGTCCTCGAACACGATCTGGCAGGTGTCCGACGTATGCTGGCCGAGCTTGCGCTCGATCGAGGCGACCCGATAGCCCTCGGTATCGGTCGGCACGATGAAGCAGGAAATGCCGCGCTTGCCGGCATCGGGATCGGTCACGGCGAAGACCAGCGCCGCCTGCGCGGTGGAACCGGAGGTGATGAACTGCTTGGTGCCGTTCAGCCGCCAGCCGTTGCCGTCGCGCCGCGCCCGGGTGCGCAGCGCCGAGGCATCCGAGCCGGCGTGCGGCTCGGTCAGGCAGAAGGCGCCCATCGCCGCGCCGCTGGCGACCGGCACCAGGAAGCGGCGCTTCTGCGCCTCGGTGCCATAGACCAGCACGGCGGCGCAAAACGGCGAATTGTTCACCGACATGATGGTGGAGCAGCCGCCGTCGCCGGCGGCGATTTCCTCCAGCGCCAGCACATAGGAGACGAAATCGGCGCCGGCGCCGCCCCATTCCGCCGGCACGGTGACGCCCATCAGGCCAAGCTCGCCCATCTCGGCGAGGGCCGCTCTCGGGAATTCGGACGCCCGGTCCCATGCGGCGGCAAAGGGCACCAGTTTGGTCCGGGCGAAGTTCCGCGCCATGTCGCGGATGAGAATCTGTTCTTCCGTCAGCATGGTGGCGAGGGTAGCACGATCGCCATGCCCGAGCGACGGCCGTTGCCGTGCGCTTCCAGCCGTGAACAGCGTGCAAAGGCGCGGCCATGGGGCCGGATGATCGTCATGAACGCGCGCTACACCAAGACTTAAGAGATTGTGCCGCACAGTCGCCGCAGCCGCCGCCTGACCGATCCGCGCCATGCCGCCCGAAGCTGCCATTGCCGCCATCGAACCCGCTTCCGAACTGGCGGCGATCCGCACCCGCGTCCAAGGCAAGAACATCAACCCCGACAGCCTGCTGGCGACCGATTATCTCAACCACTTCAACGAAATCATCATGCTGCTCGGCATGATCCCCGACATGCCCGAATGCCTCGAGGACGCCAAGGCCTGGGCGCCCAAGGCCTATGCGCAGCATTTTCGCGACAGCAACTTCGCCGACAAGGAACTGGCGATCCTCGCCTACGAGCATTCGCCGCCCGAATTCCGCCGCCCCTTCGACCAGACCGTCGCCTTGATGAACGAGCTGGTGGCGCGCGGCATGCGCCAGATCCAGACCTATGTCGGCAAGCCCTACGAGCTGGCGGGATCGGTGCGGATGCTGTCGCAGAACCTGCAATTGCTGATGGACGTGACCGCCGCGGCCATCAACGGCCGCACTGCGGTCATGGCCCAGGCCGAGATCGACCAGATCATGGGCTCCTTCGACGTGCCCGCCCTTGTCGGCGGCTGACCCGCCCCTCAGCTAGGCCCCTCAGCTATGGTCGTAGGCACGTTCGCCGTGCACGCTTAGGTCGAGCCCGTCGCTTTCGGCCTCCGCATCGACCCGCAGCCCGGTAAGCGCGCCGGCCAGCTTGATGATGGCGACGCTCACGAGCACCGACCAGGCGGCCGCGGCGGCCACGCCGAGCGCCTGGACACCGATCTGGCGTGCCAGGGTCATGGTCCCGACCAGGCCGACGCCGCCGAGGGCGGCGAGCGCGAGCGGCGCGACCAGCAGCGAGCCGAGCATGCCGCCGACGCCGTGAACGGCGAAAACATCAAGCGAATCATCGATCCGCAGGCGCTGCTTGATGAAGCCGGTGGCATGGAAGCAGACCAGCCCGCCGGCACAGCCGATGATGACGCCGCCGAGCGGCCCGATGAAGCCGGATGCCGGCGTGACGCTGGCCAGGCCGGCGACCGACCCGGTAACGATGCCGATAGAGGTCGGCTTGCCGATGCGCCACCATTCGATCGCCATCCAGGTCAGCGCCGCGGTCGCCGCAGCCAGGTGGGTCGCCAGGATGGCACCCGCGGCGGAGGCATCCGCCGCCAACGCGCTGCCGCCGTTGAAACCGAACCAGCCGACCCAGAGCATGCCGGCGCCGGCCATGGTGATGCCCGGGCTATGCGGCGGGATGAGGTGGTCGGGGAAGCCGCGCCGGCGACCGATCAGGATGGCGACCACCAGCGCGGTGACGCCGGCGGTGGTGTGCACCACGATGCCGCCGGCGAAATCGATCGTGCCGAGCCGCGCCAGCCAGCCGCCGCCCCACAGCCAATGCACCACCGGGACGTAGACCAGCAGCAGCCAAAGCGCGCTGAACAGCAGCACGAACGGGAAACGCACGCGCTCCGGAAAGGCGCCGATGACCAGCGCCGGGGTGATGATGGCAAAGGTCATCTGGAACATGACGAAGGCGGCCTCGGGAATGCCGGTCGGCTGCACCCGGCCGAGATGGGCCAGGAAGGCCTGCTCCAGTCCGCCGATCAGCGGGCTGCCATCGCCGAAGGCCAGGCTGTAACCCACCGCCGCCCACAGGATCGAGACCACGCAGCAAATGGCAAAGCATTGCATCAGAACGGAAAGCAGGTTCCGCGCCCGCACCAGCCCGCCGTAGAACAGGGCCAGGCCGGGCAAGGTCATGAACAACACCAGCGCCGAGGCGGTCAGCACCCAGGCGCCATTGCCGCTGGCCTGCCCGGGCGATACCGCCGCGGCCGGGGCCGGGGTTGCCCACAACAACAGCCCGGAGAGCGCCGGCAAGCGCCGGACGATGGTGGCAAGAACGGTCATGCAGGCCCTCTCGCGGAAGAAGCGGTGCAACTTTAGGCAACTGCCGCTATATAGCCGAGAGTGATCTGTTTGGAAACAAGGCAAATGCGGATAAAATCAGCGATATCGATCCAAGTGCTCTCAGAATTTGAATAAATAGTAATCAAAATGATTATATTTTATGCAATTTTTTTCAGCATATAAATCCGCGCATACCCTTTTTCGGTGACCCGGTGCGTCTCGCTAAAGCCGACCCGTCGGTACAATTCCAGGTTCTCCACCATGGTCGCATGGGTATAGAGGCGAAGGTCGCGGAAGCCGCGCCGGCGCGCTTCGATCTCAGCCTCGGCGATCAGGCGGCGACCGATGCCATGGCCCTGGCGATCGGGCCGGACGGCGATATTGTCGAGCAGCAGATGATCGGCCGCGTCAAGCAGGACCAGCAGGCCGACCA